>NZ_RZSV01000049.1:0-31620 GCF_004023205.1 Mesorhizobium sp. M1A.F.Ca.IN.020.03.2.1
CGAACAGTCCTCCCGCAATTGGGGATGGATCCGCAAACAGGGACGCGATGCGGACGAACTGCCGATCGTGATCGAGGCGTCGCGTCATTGGCGGCAGCTGGCCGAGGAATGCGGCGAAGACATCGGCTTGAAGCAGACCGGCGTGACTTACCTGGCAAGCTCCGACCGCGAAATGGCCCGCTTCGAAAAATTCATGACGATCGCTGCCGTCCATGAGATCGACACGCGCCTGCTGAACGCACGCGAAACCGCCGGTCTCATCAAAGGCATGTCGCGCAGTTTCAAGGGCGCGATGACAACGCCTTCCGACATGCGGGCGGAGCCTTGGCTGGCCGTGCCGGCACTCGCCCGGCTTGCCGCCCGCAGGGGCGTCAAGATTGTGGAGAATTGCGCGGCGCGAGCCCTGGAAATCTCGGCCGGGAGGATCAGCGGTGTGTGGACAGAGGCGGGTCACATCGAGACGTCGGGCGTTCTGCTCGCCAGCGGTGCGTGGTCTTCCCTGTTCCTGAGAAGACATGGCGTTTCCATTCCCCAGCTCAGTGTAAGGTCGACCGTCGCGGCAACCGAGCCGATGCCTGAAGTCTATGCAGGAGCCGCGGCAGGAGAGCATATTGCTTTCAGACGCCGTCAGGATGGCGGATACACGCTCGCTGCCGGAGGCAGTCATTTGCTCCACCTTGGCCCGGACGCATTCCGGCATGCGAGGAAATACCTTCCCGCGCTTATGACCAATCCTTTCGGCTCTCGCTATTCGCCGGCTGCGCCGGCGGGCTACCCGGATGGCTGGTCGACGCCGCGGCACTGGGGGCCGGATTCGCAAAGTCCTTTCGAAAGAATGCGGGTGCTAAATCCGGCTCCCGAACGTTCTGGTCTGCGTTCCATCGAGCGCAATTTCAGGCGCCTGTTCCCACAGCTCGACGCGGTGCGCCTAAAGGCAAGCTGGGCTGGCATGATCGACGCGATGCCGGATGTCGTTCCTATAGTGGACAAAGTGCAGGCGATAGCTGGCCTCGTTGTCGCAACCGGCATGAGCGGTCACGGCTTCGGTATCGGACCCGGAATCGGCCGCGTCGTCGCCGACATGATCCAGGGAAACCAGATCGGGCACGATCTCACCCGCTTTCGCCTGTCGCGCTTTTCTGACGGAAGCGCCATTCGGCCGGGCCCGGCCCTCTAGAGCAGTCACCGACCGGCCAGCCTGCAGTGAGCAGCAAAATTCTTCAGCTGCGCTTCGGCGCCCCTGTTCACTCGCCCAATATCACACCGGAGGCGACAATCTGCGCGGTTCGGGCGGTGAGCTTCTCGCGCTTTACAAGCGTGGGCTTTTTATAGGGGTTTTTCATCTCACCGTTCCGGGAAACCAGGCTGCCTGTGCTGGTCAAGACGGTGAACGCGCTGGCACTGCTTGCGTTCCGCAGGCGCGTTTGGCGGGTTGAGCCAGCCTTGGCCGGCCCCGGTCATCAAGCCATGGCACGTAATCGCAACGGCTTTACGTTTCCGAAAACCCAGGTCTTGAAAGCCTTGTCGGCTCGAACTGCTGCCCGGTCGCGCAGTTCCACGAGAAGGGCGGGACGGTTTGGTCGTCGCCAAGGGTTTACGGTCTGCACTCGCTCGGGAGGGTGAGCCCTCTAGTGTGGACGCGCTCGCTGCACCGGTGGCGCCGCATTTGCCGATATAAAGTCAGCTCCAGTGCCTTGCGATCCCCGCTTGTAGATGAGCCGCATGACCAGTCCGGCATATCCAATCTGGAGAATGATCATTGCAAGCATAGCGCAGCCGAGCGCCTTCCAGGCGGAGCCGGTTTGCAACCCGACCCAGATTGCGACGGTGAACGACGTCGCGAACATGCCCACCAGAAATTGCGGAAAATACATCGCCATTACCCTCGACCCTTAAAGCGCCGCCGCTCCATCGCGGAGCGGCGCGCCCCCCAAAATAGCCCCCCGGCTACCGAGGCACGGTCCACCCCGGCATTGCTGACAGTGCAATTGCGATGCCAGACACGGTGGCCCATTACGGGACACCTATGCCGTTGATGCAAGGCGTTGGCGCCGATTAATATTAACCGTGGCTAATATGCAACCCTGGGGGCCGTGAGAGACCAACTTCTGTGAGTTGTGGTCAGGCCGATGACCGGCTAGCGCCGCTGAAACGCCACGCGAGATTTGGCGGCTTCAACCCCGCGCCAGCAGCGCCTCGACCTCCTGGAGCGTCGGCATGGAAGGCGCGGTGCCCGGCCGGGTCACCGAAATGCCTGCGACGGTACAGGCGAAGCGCACCGCCTCCAGCGGCTCGACGCCCTTGGCAAGCGCCGCCGCCAGTCCGCCATTGAAGGCGTCGCCCGCCCCCGTGGTTTCGATTACAGGGCCGGCACTGACGGCGCCGACGTGATCGGATCGCTCCCTGGTGTGCAGCAGCGCGCCCTTCTCGCCAAGCGTCACGATGACGGCGCCGACGCCCTTTGCCAGCAGGCTGTCGGCGGCGCGGCGGGCATCATCGACCGAAGAGACGGCGATGCCGGTCAGCCCCTCGGCCTCGGACTCGTTGGGCGTGACGTAGTCGCAAAGCGCGTAGATGCTGTCCGGTAGGGTGGCGGCCGGCGCCGGGTTAAGAATGGTAGTCACCCCTGCCCCGCGCGCGATTTGCAAGGCTTTCAGCGCCGCGTCGATCGGCTGCTCGAGCTGGGTGACAAAGACGCCCGCCGAGCGGATCAGGTCGGCATGCGCCTCGATGTCGGCGGACGAGATCAGCATCGCAGCACCCGGGCTGACGATGATGGCGTTGTTGCCGCTGCCCTCCTCGACAAAGATGTAAGCCGCCCCGGTGTAGCTGTCAGGCGTGTCGATGACCGCGCTTTTGACGCCCGCATCCTTCCACGTCTGCTTGGCCATGTCGGCGAAGGCATCGATGCCGAGCCGGGTAAGAAAGGTGATGTCGGCGCCGAGTTTGCCGGCTGCGACCGCCTGGTTCGAGCCCTTGCCGCCGGGTCCGAGCTTGAACGAATTGCCGAGGATCGTCTCGCCCATGCGCGGCTGGCGGTCGGCGCGATAGGCGGTGTCGGCGACGAAGACACCCAGGATGACGACTGGCTTGCTGGCGGACATCTCCTTACTCCGCATCCGGCGGAATGACGCCCTTGCGGAAGGCAAAGCAGCCATAGAAGCGGCGCTCACCAGTCTGGATGACGCAATACGCCTTCTTCGCCCGCTCGTAGAAGGCGTAGCGCTCGATCGAGATCATCGGCCAGGGTTTGCCCTCGGCCGCGTCGATTTCCTGCTGCACCTCCTTCTGCACCGGCGGGATCTCGTTCGGCTTGCCGACGATCTCCATACGCGCGGCCGCGTCGTTGACGAAGCTGTCCAGCGGATAGAGCGACAGCACCGCCTTCACGACTCCAGCCGCCGGTGCATCGATGCGCAGCAGCTTGCCGAGCACCGTCTGCTTGGCGACGGAGTCGGATGGGAAATTGGTGTCGGCGATGATCAGGTCGTCGCCGTGCCCCATCGCCCGCAGTGCCTGGAGCACGTCGGCGTTGAGCAGCGGATTGATCCCTTTGAGCATGGTTTCCTCGATGTGTGTTTGCGGTCAGAGACGCTTGCCGGTCCCTGCGTCGAAGAGATGGACATGGTCGAGCCGCGGCCTGAGCTTCAGCGTATCGCCAGGCTTGAAGTCGTGACGCTCGCGGAACAGCGCCACCATCTCGCCCTCGCCGAAGCGCACGAACACCAGCGTTTCCGAGCCGGTCGGCTCGACCACCGAAATCGTGGACGCCACACCGTCGGGATGGATCTCCAGATGCTCGGGACGGACGCCATAGACGACGGCCTGGCCGTCCGCCGCGGCGATGCTGGCAGGCATCGGAAAGGCCGAGCCTGCTATGTCGACCTCGGACCTTTCACCCTTCTTCACCGTGCCCTTGAGCAGGTTCATCGCCGGCGAGCCGATGAAGCCCGCGACGAACAGGTTGGCCGGCCGGTCGAACAGTTGCAGCGGCGCGCCGATCTGCTCGATGCGGCCGTCGCGCATCACCACGATCTTGTCGGCCATGGTCATGGCCTCGATCTGGTCGTGTGTGACGTAGATGGTGGTGGTCTTCAGCCGCTGATGCAGTTCCTTGATCTCGGTGCGCATCTGCACGCGCAGCTTGGCATCGAGGTTTGAGAGCGGCTCGTCGAACAGAAACACCTGCGGGTTGCGCACGATCGCGCGGCCCATGGCGACGCGCTGGCGCTGGCCGCCGGAAAGCTGGCGCGGATAGCGCTTGAGATAGGGATTGAGGTCGAGGATGTCGGCCGCACGCTTCACCCGCTCGGCGACGATGGCCGGATCGGTGCCGCGCAGCTTCAGCGCGAAAGCCATGTTCTGCTCCACCGTCTTATGCGGATAGAGCGCGTAGTTCTGGAACACCATGGCGATGTCGCGCTTGGCCGGCGGCAGGTTGTTGACGATGCGGTCGCCGATCGAAATCGTTCCGCCGGAAACCGTTTCCAGCCCCGCCACCATTCGCAAAAGCGTGGACTTGCCGCAGCCCGAAGGGCCGACCAGGACGACGAATTGGCCGTCGGCGATGTCGACGCTGACCTCGTGTAGAACCTTGACGGTTCCGAAAGCCTTGGCCACATTGGCGATCGCGACTTGAGCCATTGTCTCCCCTATCTTTTTCGGTGAAGCTAGCCATTGCCAACGGCAAGGGCAAGTCGGTATCTTATAGATAAAAAGCCAATCTTGTTGACAAGGTAATCGATTACGCGAATAGTGACGAGTGCCAATCCGAATGCCGGTCCTTGTCCCGAAAATCGGATCTCCAGGCGACGCAGGGTGGGGTCCCACGCTGCCCTATGGTATAGGAGAACTGCAGACGTTTCGACGTCCGAGAGATTGGCAGAATCAATTCACGACTGAAGTTCTGGGAGGAACCTTGAGATGAGAGTCGATCTTTACGAAAAACTGGTGCGTGCCGGGGCGACCCGCCGCGATTTGCTGAAGGGCGCGGCCAGCATGGCGGCGCTCGCAGCGGCGTCCGGCACGGGGCTTGGCGCGCTGACCAGGCCGGCGGCTGCCGCCGACGACCTGCGCGCGAAAATCCTGCAGATACCCGGCGTCGGCAAAGGCCAGCCGACGGACGCCGACTTCCAGAAAGTCGGTGAGCTCTGCCTGGATGCGACCAAGGCCAACGTCAAGCAAGGCGAGTTCGCCGGTGTCGAGCTCACCTTCATGGGCCTCAACAACCAGAACCTGCACAACGTGCTGTTCCGCGGCTTCCTGAAGCCGTGGGAGGCCTATACCGGCGCCAAGATCAGCTGGATCGACCTCGCCCAGGCCGACTACAACGCCCGTCTGCAACAGTCGATCGCGACCAAAACCGTCGACTTCGACATCATCGAGATGGGTGCGCCCTTCGAGGGCGACGTCTGCGGCAAGGGCCTCACCTCGGAGATGCCCGACTGGGTCAAGAAGCAGATCGACATGGACGATCTCGTCAACTACCTCAAGCCGCCGGTCGGCACCTGGGACGGCAAGCAGTATCGCGTGACCATCGACGGCGATACGCACAACTTCAACTACCGCACCGACGTATTCTCCGATCCCGACCTCGCCAAGGCCTGGAAGGAGAGCGGCGCGACGACCGAATGGGGCGTGCCCAAGACTTGGCAGGAAGTGCAGGCCGTCACCAAGTTCCTCAAGGGCAAGCAGTTCAAGGGCCAGGACGTCTATGGCTATCTCGACGCGCCCAAGCCCTGGGGCGGCTTCGGTTTCTACTTCCTCGGCAGCCGCGCCTCTGCCTATGCCAAGCACCCCGACGACAAGGCCTGGCTGTTCGATCCGGATACGATGAAGCCGCGCATCAACAACCCGGCTTGGGTGCGGGCCATCCAGGACGTCATCGACGCCCTGCCCTCGGAGCCGCCGGATCAGATCAACGCCGATCCGAACACCACCGGCTTCCAGCAGTTCCTGGCCGGCACTGGCTCGATGATCCCGTGGTGGGGCGATATCGGCTCCAACGTCAAGACCAACGACTCCTCGGTCATCGGCGACGTCACCGGCTTCTCGATCCTGCCGGGCTCGGACGACGTCTACAATTCGAAGACCGGCAAGTGGGACAAGCTGGCCAGCGGCCCGAACTATGCGCCGAACTGCGCCTATCTCGGCTGGGGCGTCTATGTCATGGCCCGCGTCGACAGCGACGAGAAGAAGAAGAAGGCGGCGTGGTCGGCGGCGGCCCATCTCGGCGGCAAGGATCTGTCGCTGTGGTGCGCGGCCTATCCTTCCGGCTTCCAGCCCTACCGCAACTCCCATTTCAACATTCCGGAATGGGTGGCGGCCGGCTATGACGAGGCCTTCATCACCTCCTATCTGAAGTCGGAGGGCGACTCCTACAACCATCCGAACGCCGCGATCGAGCCGCGCATCCCCGGCATCTTCCAGTACTACAGCGCCGCCGAGGACATCCTGGCCAACACCTTCGCCGGCAAGATGAAGGCGCAGGAAGGTGCGGATGCCATCGCCGCCGCCTGGGAGAAGCTGACCGACCAGATCGGCCGCGAGAACCAAATCAAGCTCTACAAAGCCTCGCTCGGCATGTAGGCTGTCCCGTGAGAAGTCGCGGCCCGGCGACCTCGTCGCCGGGCCGCATGTTGACCGGCAATGGCCGGTCATTTGGACTTCCAGCAATTCCAGGAAAAGCGTGAAGCGGTTTTCCTCCGGAATTGCATCAAAGCAAGGTAGAGGCGAGAGGCGTGGCTGAGCAGACTTCAACCGCCAATGCATGGCCGGCTAACTCCGCAGCGGCCGATCTGATCCCTCCCGGCCGCAAGCGCCTCGGCTGGGCCCTGATGATCGCCGCGACGCTCGTGCTGCTGGCGACGATCGTCATGCAGATCCTTTACAAGACTGAGGTCGACACGATCGGCTTCTATACCTGGCGTCCGGTGGTCTACGCCTATGTGCTGTGGGGCGTGGCGCTCGGCGCCTGGCAAGTGCTGACGCGCGGCGAGGACGGCCAGCGCGCGCTGTTCCTGCTGCCGGCGCTGCTCTTCACCGTCGCCATGGTGATCTTCCCGACGCTGTTCGGCTTCTATATCGCGCTGACCGACTGGAACCTCAGCTCCTTCGCTGGCCGCAGGTTCAACGGTCTCGACAATTTCTGGCAGATGCTGGCCGACCCCTACTACCGCAACGCGCTCTTCAACATGGTCCTCTATGTGCTGGCGGTGCTGGTCGAATATGTCATCGCGTTCGGACTGGCGCTGCTGCTCAACGCGCAGATCCGCGCCAGAAAATTCTTCCGTGTGGTCTTCCTGCTGCCGCTCATGCTGTCGCCGGTGGCGGTCTCCTGGATGGTTGGCAAGTCGCTGATGGAATACCGGTTCGGACCGGCATCGACGCTGGCGCGCCATCTCGGCTGGGACAATCCCGCCTTCTTCTCCGACCCGATCATCGCGCGCATCTCGATCATGGTGCTCGACGCCTGGACCTTCATTCCGTTCATGATGATCATGCTGCTCGCCGGCCTGCAGGCCATGTCGCGTGAGGTGATCGAGGCGGCGCGCGTCGACGGCGCGACGACATGGCAGACCTTCTGGCAGGTTACCTTCCCGCTGATGCTGCCCGTGTCCGTGACGGCGGTGATCCTGCGCATCATCTTCAAGCTGAAGCTCGCCGACATCATCATTACGGTGACGTCCGGCGGGCCCGGCGGCGCGACCGATTCCGTTTCGAGCTTCATCTACCGCGAATATCGCGACCGTTCGAATGTCGGCTACGGCACCATGCTCGCCATGGTCTATCTGATCATCATCGTCGTGTTTGTCACCTGGCTGCTGAAGCTCGCCAGTCGCTTCGTGCGCAACGTCAACTGAGCGTCCATATGAGCGTCCAGACCACCGAATATACCGTTTCCGAAATCCGCTCCCCGGCGGCCTTCCTCGCCAGCCGCGTCTTCATCTATGGCGCCCTGGTGTTCTGGTCCTTCGTCTGCCTGTTCCCGATCTATTGGACGATCACCACTTCGTTCAAGTCGGCGGTCGATGTCACGCAGGGGCACCTCATCCCCTTCGTCGACTTCCAGCCAGACTGGAAGGGCTGGCGCTCACTCGGCCTGTCGCCGGATTCGATCGTCCAGACCTCGACGGTGCGCGACGAGTTCCTGAAACGCTTCATGAACTCGGTCATTACCTCTGTCGGCGCGTCGAGCCTCGCCATCATTATCGGCAGCCTGGCCGCCTATGGCCTGACGCGTTACCGCTACAAGTTCGCCTGGTTCAAGAACGAGGATATCTCCTTCTTCTTCCTCTCGCAGCTGATCCTGCCGCCCGTGGTGCTGGCGCTGCCCTTCCTGGTGCTTTACCGCGAAGTGGCCCTGCTCGACACCCGCATCGGCCTTGTGCTCCTCTACACGCTGATGGTGCTGCCGATCGTCATCTGGATCATGCGCGACCAGTTCAACTCCATTCCCGTCGAGCTCGAGGAGGCGGCACTCGTCGACGGCCTGTCGATCTGGGGCGCCTTCTTCCGCATTGTCATGCCGATCGCGCTCCCCGGCATGGTCGCCGCCTTCATCCTGGCGATGGTGCTCTGCTGGAACGAATATTTCTTCGCCGCCCTTCTGACGTCGACGGATGCCAAGACCATCCCCGTGATGGTGGCGAGCCAGACCGGCTCGCAAGGTATCAACTGGTGGTCGATGGCAGCCCTGGCGACGGCAGCCATCACGCCGCTGGCGATCATCGGCATCGCGCTCGAACGCTATCTGATCATGGGCATGACGGCCGGTTCGGTGAAGTAGGCGCCGTGCCCTTCCCCCTTCTTGTGGGGAGAAGTTGAGCTAGACCCGCAATATCGCCCGCAAATGCTCGAGGATCATCGCCACACCCTTCCGGCCCAGCTCGGCCGACGCATCCGATGCGCCTTTTGTGTACCAGCCGGTATTGTCCGCGAAATGACCGGCATCCACCGCTTCGGGACATAGCGCCTGCATCAGCGATGTCTCGCCGATGCCGGCATGGTCGAACGGATATTTGCCGGTCATTGTGGCCGGCATCAGCGGGTGCACCTGCACCCAGTTGAAGACGTTCTCGCCCTGGGCATGGCCGGCATAGTAATCGACCATCGTGTCCGAGCCCCACCAGCCCTCGCCGCGTTCCTTCTCCAGGAAGCGGAAAATTGCCTGCCGGCCGGCGGTCTTGAAGGCGAGATCGGTCGGCATGCCGGCAACGAAATTCTCGGTCTGGTGATGGATGATGGCGTGGATGTTGCGGAAGCCGATGCGCAGCAGGCCGTAGAACAATTCCTCCGCAAAGGGCGCCAGCACCGGACCGCCGACCTGCACCGAGCCGCTGCCTTCCGGCGGCGCCACGGCATAACTCGCCGCGCCATAATAGAAGGGCGGCAGGATGACGATGTCCCGCTCCTTCTCGATAAGCTCGAGCGTCTTGATGACGGCCAGCGTGTCCATGCCGACCGCCATGTGCTCGCCATGGTATTCGAGCACGCCGAGCGGCAGCGCGACCGGCCAGTTCTCCTCGATCGCCTTGCGGATCTGGTGCGGCAGCATCAGTTCGTAGCGCATGCCCCTACTCCATGTTGGTGTGCCGGGCGCGCATCGTCTCCGGCGTTGCGCCGGTGAGCGCCTCGAGTTTCAGCACCATCACCTCGAACAACAGGAAAAGCGCTGCCTCGAACAGCGAGCCCATCGGCAGCACCGAGCTTCTGGCGGCGCCTTGGTCGCTCGCCATGGTCTGGGCCGGAACGAGCAGCGTGAAGTCCGAAAGCTTTGCCGCGCTGCCCGCCGGTTCGGCCGTGAGCAACACCACCTTGGTGCCGGCCGCCCTGGCCACGCGCATCAAGGTGAGAACGGTCGCGGTCTCGCCCGGTCCGGAACTCGCCAGGAATACATCGCCCTGGCCGAGTGGCGGCGTGGTCATATCGCCGACCACCGAAACCGGCAGGCCGAGATGGAAGAGCCGCATTGCGAAACCCTTGACCTGCAGCGCTTCGCGGCCGCAGCCATAGACGACGATCTTGCCAGCGCCGGCGAGCATTGCGCAGGCGGCGTCAACCCGACCGTCATCGATGCGCCCCAACACGGCGCCGAGCTCGCCCAGCGCTGTCGCAAACAACTCCGATCCGGCTTGCGTCATGGCTGCCTAATCCTGTCTGCCGATGTCTTGATAGGCATGCGGCTTTGCGGTCGCGTTCGGCGCGAAACGCTTGTTTTCGTTCATGCTATCACCGCGAAAATTCGTGTCCAACGAGCCTCGGCGCTTTTGCTGTGCCACCGGCGTGATAGTGTCATGTCAGACAAATCAATCCAGGACATCGTGCGGATATGAAGACACGGCATTTCGACCGCATCGGCAATGGCGGCATCACCTTCACCGAGCTTGGTTTCGGCACCGCGCCGCTCGGCAATCTCTACCGCGCCGTCTCGGACGAGGATGCCAATGCCACGCTGGAGGCGGCATGGAAAACCGGCTGCCGCTATTTCGACACCGCTCCGCTCTATGGCCTTGGCCTTTCCGAAACCCGGCTCAACCCCTTCCTGCGCGGCAAGAAACGCGACGACTATGTGCTGTCGAGCAAGGTCGGCCGCCTCATGCGCGTCTCTGCGCCCGACCAGCGAACCGGCATCGGCAAGTTCTTCGAGACGCCCTCGCGCCGGGAAGTTTACGATTACAGTTACGACGGCGTGATGCGTTCCTTCGAGGCCTCGCTGGAGCGTCTCGGCGTCGACCGCATCGACATCCTTTATGTGCACGATGTCGACATCTTCACCCATGGCAGCAAGGAGGCTTCCGACCGGCGCATCGAGGAGTTCATGTCTTCGGGCTATTACGCGCTGCTCGCGCTGCGTGACCAGGGCGTGATCAAGGCCTTCGGAGGCGGTATCAACGAGTGGCAGGTTTGCCAGACGCTCGCCGAGCGCGGCGATTTCGACCTCTTTCTGCTCGCCGGCCGCTACACGCTGCTCGAGCAGGATGCGCTTGCGAGCTTCCTGCCGCTCTGCGAGAAGCGCGGCATCGGCATCGTTCTTGGCGGGCCCTACAATTCCGGCATCCTGGCGACAGGGCCGAAGCCCGGCGCCTTCTACAACTACACAGAGGCGCCAAAAGACGTGCTCGATCGCGTGGCACGCATCGAGGCGGTCTGCAAGCGCCATGGCGTGCGTCTGATCGAGGCGGCGTTGCAGTTCCCGCTGCGGCACCCTTCCGTCATGTCGGTAATACCCGGCGGCCAACGGCCGGCCGAAGTCGAAAGCAACCGTGCGCTGCTCGACGTCAAGATCCCGGCAGCCTTGTGGGCGGATCTCAAGCAAGAAGGCCTGATGCGCGCCGACGCGCCTACCGGCTGATGCCACACATGTGCCCCTGCCGCGGGTCACAAAAAGGAAGAGCCGGGCAAGCCCGGCTCATCTGATCTTAAAAAGAAAAGGTCTTAGTTGACCGCGTCCTTGAGGCCCTTGCCGGCCGAGAACTTCGGCACGGTGCGCGCCGGAATCTTCACTTCCGCGCCGGTCTGCGGGTTGCGGCCGGTCGAAGCAGCACGTTTTGACACGGTGAAATTTCCGAAGCCGACAAGCCGGACATCGCCGCCCTTCTTCAGTTCGCCAGTGATCACAGAGAACACCGCATCGACGGCGGACTGCGCATCAGCCTTCGAAATGCTTGCGGAGTCGGCGACGGCGGACACCAGTTCGTTCTTGTTCATAAAAATTCCCTTCCATGAGAAAACCGGAACTACGACTCATCCGGCAGGAAACGGACTTTAGAAAGAAGCGTTCCGGAACCCAAGCCGAAAACCGCAGAATTCCGGGCTTTTTTCCACTTTTTCGGAGATTTTTCACATGAAAAAGCCGGGCTGAAAGCCCGGCTCTCTCTTTGTGCATTGCAACCTTAGAAGAAACTAATGCGCAAGCGACTTGCCGGCGTCGTCGCCGGCGTCCGCGCCGGCCGGCGGATTGACCGGCTCGACCCATTCGATCGGCTCCGGCATCCTGACCAGCGCGTGCCTCAGCACCTCGCCGACCCGCGACACCGGAATGATCTCCATGTTGTTCTTCACGTTGTCCGGGATCTCCGCCAGGTCCTTGGCATTGTCTTCCGGGATCAGCACCTTCTTGATGCCGCCGCGCAGCGCGGCAAGCAGCTTCTCCTTCAGGCCGCCGATCGGCAGCACCCTGCCCCGCAGCGTCACCTCGCCGGTCATTGCCACATCGGCGCGGACCGGAATACCCGTGAGCACGGACACGATCGCCGTCACCATCGCCACACCCGCCGACGGGCCGTCCTTGGGGGTCGCGCCCTCCGGCACGTGGACGTGGATGTCGCGCTTGTCGAACAGCGGCGGCTCGATGCCGAAATCGATGGCCCGCGAGCGGACGTAAGAGGCCGCTGCAGAGATCGATTCCTTCATCACGTCGCGCAGGTTGCCGGTCACCGTCATGCGTCCCTTGCCGGGCATCATGACGCCCTCGACCGTCAGCAGCTCGCCGCCGACTTCCGTCCAGGCAAGACCCGTGACGACGCCGACCTGATCGTCGGCCTCGACCTGACCGAAGCGGAAGCGCGGCACGCCGAGATAATCGGCGAGGTTATCGGCCGTGATCTTCACCGTCTTCTTCTTCGTCTTCAGGATCTCGGTCACCGCCTTGCGCCCGAGCTTCATCAGCTCGCGCTCGAGGCTTCTGACGCCCGCTTCACGGGTGTAGGTCTGGATGATGCCGCGGATCGCGTCCTCGCCGACCGAGAACTCGTTCGGCTGCAGCGCGTGATCGCGGATCACCTTCGGCATCAGGTGCCGCTTGGCGATCTCGATCTTCTCGTCCTCGGTGTAGCCGGCGATGCGGATGATCTCCATGCGGTCCATCAGGGGCGCAGGGATGTTCAGCGTGTTCGCCGTCGTCACGAACATCACGCTCGACAGGTCGTATTCGACTTCGAGGTAATGGTCCATGAACGTCGAGTTCTGCTCCGGATCGAGCACCTCGAGCAGGGCTGACGACGGATCGCCGCGGAAGTCCTGGCCCATCTTGTCGATTTCGTCGAGCAGGAAGAGGGGGTTGGACTTCTTGGCCTTCTTCATCGACTGGATGACCTTGCCGGGCATCGAGCCGATATAGGTCCGCCTGTGACCGCGGATCTCGGCCTCGTCGCGCACGCCGCCGAGCGCCATTCGGATGAACTCACGCCCCGTGGCCTTGGCAATCGACTTGCCGAGCGAGGTTTTGCCGACGCCGGGCGGGCCGACGAGGCACAGGATCGGACCCTTGATCTTCTTCTGACGGCTCTGCACGGCGAGATACTCGACGATGCGCTCCTTGACCTTGTCGAGGCCGAAGTGATCGGCGTCGAGCACGTCCTGGGCGTAGCCGAGATCCTGCTTGACCTTGGAGTTCTTGCCCCACGGGATCGACAGCAGCCAGTCGAGATAGTTGCGCACGACCGTCGATTCAGCCGACATCGGCGACATCGACCGCAGCTTCTTCAACTCGGCTTCCGCCTTCTCGCGGGCTTCCTTGGAAAGCTTGGTCTTCTTGATGCGCGCCTCGATCTCGGCAGCCTCGTCGCGGCCGTCCTCGCCCTCGCCGAGCTCCTTCTGGATCGCCTTCATCTGCTCGTTGAGGTAGTACTCGCGCTGCGTCTTCTCCATCTGGCGCTTGACTCTGCTGCGGATGCGCTTCTCCACTTGCAGCACGGAAATCTCGGCTTCCATGAAGCCCATCGCCTTCTCGAGACGCTCCTTGACGGAGAGCGTGGCGAGCATCTCCTGCTTCTCGGGGATCTTGATGGCCAGGTGCGAGGCAACGGTGTCGGCGAGCTTGGAATAGTCGTCGATCTGACTGGCGGCACCTACCACTTCGGGCGAAATCTTCTTGTTCAGCTTGACGTAGTTTTCGAAGTCGGTGACGACCGAGCGGGCCAGCGCCTCGATTTCGACCTCTTCCTCCTCCGGCTCGACCAACGCGGTCGCGCGGGCCTCGTGGAAGTCGGCACGTTCGGTGAACGAGACGATCTTGGCGCGCGAGGCGCCCTCGACCAGCACCTTCACAGTGCCATCGGGAAGCTTCAGGAGCTGCAGCACATTGGCGAGCGTGCCGATGTCGAAAATCGCATCGGGTTCAGGATCATCGTCGGCTGCGTTCATCTGGGTGGCAAGCAGGATCTGCTTTTCCTGACCCATCACTTCTTCCAGCGCCTTGATCGACTTTTCACGCCCGACAAAGAGCGGGACGATCATGTGCGGGAACACGACGATGTCGCGCAGTGGGAGGACTGCAAACACGCCGTCGCCGGAAGCCCTGGATATTTTGGCCATTGTCCAACCTTTCATGTCGCGGCCGCTAATTGAGCCAACCGCGAATCTTATATTAACGACCGAGCGTCGTTCCGCCTACCACCGTTTGTGACGGGAATTTTACAGCGCAGAATTCAGGCCCTCGGCCTTCCGCTGTTAGGTGGATGCGGGCGGTGCAAAGATCAAGGGTTAGCATGCTTTGATCAGCCACTCCATCACCTACAGGTAAGCCCCTCACAGCAAAACGGCGCCACACGGGCGCCGTTCCATGAAAATTTGCCGGATCAGTGCCATTTCAGGCGCTGACATTGCCCTTCTTTTCCTTCTGCTCGGAATAGATGTAAAGCGGCCGGGCGTTACCCGAGACCACCTCTTCCGAGATCACCACCTCGCGCACGCCTTCCAGCGCCGGGAGCTCGAACATCGTATCGAGCAGGATCGCTTCCATGATGGAACGCAGGCCGCGCGCGCCGGTCTTGCGCTCGATGGCGCGCTTGGCGATCGCCGACAGCGCGTTCTCGTGGAAGGTGAGATCCACATTCTCCATCTCGAACAGCCGCTGATACTGCTTGACCAGCGCGTTTTTCGGCTCCGTCAGGATCTGGATCAGCGCCGGCTCGTCGAGGTCCTCGAGCGTCGCCAGAACCGGCAGACGGCCGACGAATTCCGGGATCAGGCCGAATTTCAAAAGATCCTCCGGCTCGACCTGGCGGAACAGGTCGCCCGTGCGGCGATCCTCGGGCGACGCCACGGTTGCGCCGAAGCCGATCGAGGTCTTGCGGCCGCGATCCGAGATGATCTTGTCCAGTCCGGCAAAGGCGCCGCCGCAGATGAACAGGATGTTGGCGGTGTCGACCTGCAGGAATTCCTGCTGCGGGTGCTTGCGGCCGCCCTGCGGCGGCACGGAGGCCACTGTGCCTTCCATGATCTTCAACAGCGCCTGCTGCACGCCCTCGCCCGAGACGTCGCGGGTGATCGACGGGTTGTCCGACTTGCGCGAGATCTTGTCGATCTCATCGATATAGACGATGCCGCGCTGCGCACGTTCGACATTGTAGTCGGCCGACTGCAAGAGCTTCAGGATGATGTTCTCGACGTCCTCGCCGACGTAACCGGCTTCGGTCAGCGTCGTGGCGTCGGCCATGGTGAAAGGCACGTCGATGATGCGGGCGAGCGTCTGGGCGAGCAGCGTCTTGCCGCAGCCGGTCGGCCCGATCAGCAGGATGTTCGACTTTGCCAATTCGACGTCGTTGTTCTTGCCGGCATGCGCGAGGCGCTTGTAGTGGTTGTGGACCGCCACCGACAGCACCCGCTTGGCGTAGGGCTGGCCGATGACATAGTCGTCGAGAACCTTGAGGATCTCTTGCGGGGTCGGCACGCCCTCGCGCGACTTCACCATCGAGGTCTTGTTCTCCTCGCGGATGATGTCCATGCAGAGTTCGACGCACTCGTCGCAGATGAAGACGGTCGGACCGGCGATCAGCTTGCGCACTTCGTGCTGGCTTTTGCCGCAAAACGAGCAATAGAGCGTGTTCTTTGAATCGCCGCCGTTGTTGCTAACTTTGCTCATTTTTCTGTCCTTTCACCGCCCTGCCAGCCGATGGTCTGGTCGCATTGGCGTCTCACCAATCTATCGCAGGAATCCGGCGGCGCCAGTGCCCCGGCTCACACAGCGCATTCCGTCCGAAACACAATCAGAAAACGCGACAATGATTCGCAGCAACCCCATGCAAAGCTAAGCCGTCGAAAATCAACATAGCCTTAACGTAGGCAATCCCGAACCTTGAGGGAACAGGCAATTGTGGCCGAAATGCCGCAAGCCGCGCCAAAAGCGCGTTATCCCGCCATTCAGCCCCCAATCAGAGCCTATGCGGCGGGGGTTTCGCCAAGTTCGCGCGTCGTAATGACCTTGTCGATCAGACCAAACTCCTTGGCTTCGTCGGCGGTCATGAAATGGTCGCGGTCGAGCGTCCGCTCGATCTCGTCATAGCTCTTGCCGGTGTGCTTGACATAGACCTCGTTCAAGCGGCGCTTCAGCTTGATGATGTCCTGCGCATGACGTTCGATGTCCGACGCCTGGCCCTGGAAGCCACCGGACGGCTGATGGACCATGACACGGGCGTTCGGCGTGGCAAACCGCATATCCTTGTGGCCGGCGCAAAGCAGCAACGAGCCCATCGAGGCTGCCTGGCCGATGCAGAGCGTCGATACCGCCGGCTTGATGAACTGCATGGTGTCGTAGATCGCCATGCCCGATGTCACCACACCGCCCGGCGAGTTGATGTACAGGTTGATTTCCTTCTTGGGGTTCTCCGCCTCGAGGAACAAAAGCTGTGCACAAACCAGCGTCGCCATCCCGTCCTCGACCGGGCCGGTGATGAAGATGATGCGTTCCTTCAACAGGCGGGAGAAGATGTCGTAGGCACGCTCGCCGCGATTGGTCTGCTCGACCACCATCGGAACGAGGTTCATGTAGGTTTCGACCGGGTTCTTCATGGACTACCCTTGTTGGATGGATTCCGGCGCCGTAGACCTGAGCAATCGGGCGGAATCGGTTCTGGATCGTTGAATCCTAAATAGGATGCCGGCTCACCCTAGCGCAAGGCCGCCCCTCCTAGCCATCTGGTTAAGTCGAAGCAAGCGGCTCGGCCCAAGGAAATGCTGCAGGTTGCGACGGAGATGGCCCTTTGCCCGAAATGCGAGGGCGCTACCCGGCCGCCACGGTAGCAGTTTCTTAACCGCGCTGCTTAACGACAAGCCGTGAAATCCCCGTCCATGGCGGACCTTCCGATACGCTCCCGCGTTGAACCGGCGTCCTTTTTTCAACGGGGGAACGTCATGTTTAGCCAGAGTTCCTTTTGCACGCGTTCCTTTTGCAAGAGCTCCCTTCGCAAGGGTGCCGCATCGCTCGCCTCGACCAGCCTCGCAATGCTTGCGGCCGTGTCGCAGGCCGCGGCCGGCGGCCGCACGCTCGAATGCTACGAGCCGGTGCATCGGCCGGCGATCTACGACACGGTCTATGAAGAGGTGATGGTGAGCCCCGGCGGCCAGCTCGTCCACTATGACCCGCCGATCTACGGCACGACCGAGAGCATCGAACGGATCGCCACGCCTCGCATCAGCTATGAAGTCGTGCCGGCCGTGACGCGCACCGTCTATCACACGGTCAGGGTGGATGACGGCGGCTATGCCTGGGAATGGCGGGTCATCCACGGCCGCAAGGTGCTGTGCAAGGTGTGGCGTGAGGCGCGCTACGCGCGGGTTGCCAAAACGGTCATCGTCGAGCCGGAGCGCGTCCGGCGCGTCGTCCTTCCGGCCGAATACGAAGGCGTCGCCCGCGAGGTGCTGGTGCGGCCAGGAGAGCGGCGCATCACGGAAATCGCGCCCTCATACCGGAGGGTAGCGCGGCGGGTGGTGGTGCGGGAAGGCTCGACCGACTGGCGGCGGGTGGATATCCCGCGGCACTGCGTGGACTAGCCGGAAAATCACGCAGGGGTGTTTCCGACCGGGGCGGCATGGCGAGCCCGGCCGGAAAGCCGGCTTAGGCCAGGTCGACGTCGAGGATCGCCATCGAGAAATTATAGTCGCCGTCGTCCTCGTCCTTGAAGACGATGCCGAGGAATTCGTCACCGACATAGACCTCGGCAGAGTCTTCCTTGCGCGGGCGCGCCTTCACCTGCAGCTTGGGATTCTGGAAGACGCGCTTGAAGTAGGCGTCCAGCTTTCTGATTTCGTCTGGCTTCAAAAGTCTTCTCCGAATGCGGCTGTTCGTTGGAACGCGCTTCTGACACGCCGACGATGGCGATGTAAAGGCAAGCCGGCAGCATTACAACCGAGCCTTGAGTGGCGACCGGACTCCGGCCACTGGCGATGACCGCAGAATCAGATGTCGAAGCTGACGACGTGGTCCATCGTCTGCGAGGGCAGGAGCTGGTCCATCTGTCGCGAGGGCTGGTCGCAGCCGGTCTCTCCGACGACACGCGCCGGCACGCCGGCAACCGTCTTGTTATGCGGCACGGGCGAAAGCACCACCGAACCGGCCGCGATCTTCGAGCAATGGCCGATCTCTATGTTGCCGAGGATCTTGGCGCCGGCGCCGATCAGCACGCCGCGGCGGATCTTCGGATGGCGGTCGCCGCTGGCCTTGCCGGTGCCGCCCAGCGTCACGCCGTGCAGGATCGAGACATCGTCCTCGATGACGGCGGTCTGGCCGACCACCAGGCCGGTGGCGTGATCGAGAAAAATGCCCTTGCCGATGCGGGCGGCCGGGTTGATATCGGTCTGGAACACCGAGGACGAGCGGCTCTGCAGGTAGAGCGCGAAGTCCCTGCGGCCCTGGTTCCACAGCCAATGCGCCAAACGGTGCGTCTGGATGGCATGAAAGCCCTTGAAATAAAGCACCGGCATGATGAAGCGGTCGCAGGCAGGGTCGCGATCGTAATAGGCTTGGATGTCGACGCGGACCGTCGTGCTCCACTCCGGATCGTCGGCAAGCATGGCCTTGAAGGTCTGGCGGATGAGGTCGGAGCCGATATCCTGATGCGCCAGGCGCTCGGCCAGGCGGTGAATGACCGCTTCTTCCAGGCTCTCCTGGTTGAGGATGGTGGAATAGAGGAAAGCAGCCAGCAACGGATCGCGGTTTACCGCTTCCATCGCCTCATCCCTGATCGCGCGCCAGATCGGGTCGACCGGCTGCACCATGCTGGGGCGGGCTATCGTAACGCTGTTCATCGACGGTCTCCGGCCTGCTCATTCATCCGGCGGCACATATAGGCCAGATCATAACACGGTTGAACTCAATTTTCCTTAGTGCTTTGTCAAATGAACTTGGTTCACCGAGATTCAAGCGGCGATGGAAAACGAACCCTTGATCGACGATGCGCTGAAAAGCGAGCTTGCCGCGCTCTATCAGACCGCGGATCGCGACTATCACGGCTTGCCTCACATCGAAGCGATGCTGGCGTTGGCAGCCGAACACCGGCACCTTCTTGACGATCCAGAAGCAGTCGAAGCGGCGATCTGGTTCCATGACGCGGTCTATGACAGCCGCGCCAAGGACAACGAGGCAAAGAGCGCGGTGCTCGCAGAAAGGAAGCTCTCCGGCCGCACCGACCCGGCCCGGCTTGCCCGGATTCTGGCCATGATCAGCGCCACCGCCACGCACCAGTTGCCGCCGCTCGAAGATGAGGGTGCCGCGAGTGATGCCGCCCTTTTCCTCGACATGGACCTCGCGATCCTCGGTGCCGATCCGAACCGCTTCGACGCCTACGAGAAGGCGGTCCGGCGCGAATATGGCTGGGTCGAGGAACCGATCTGGCGCGCCGGCCGCGCGGCTGTCCTGACGAGCTTCCTGGCCCGTCCGCATATTTTCAACACACAATCGTTTCGCGATCGGTTCGAGGCTCGGGCCAGGGAAAATCTGGTCCGATCGCTGCAGGTCCTGCAAGACCAGTCTCAACAGACCTGATCGCCACGCCGAACGTGAACGCCTCTGGGATGACCGAAACCATGGAAAACAACTTCTTCCAACCCGTCGACGCCGCCCAGGTGCCGCGATTTGCCGGGCTTTCCACCTTCATGCGGCTGCCGGCGGTGCCGAACGCGAAGGGGCTCGATATTGCCCTTGTCGGGATTCCTTGGGATGGCGGCACGACCAATCGGGCCGGCGCCCGCCATGGTCCGCGCGAAATCAGGAACCAGTCGAGCCTGATGCGCCGCGTCCACCACGTGTCGGGAACCGAGCCGTTCAGCATTGCCAATGTCGCCGATGTGGGAGACCTCTCGGTCAATCCCATCAACTTGCTCGACGGCTTGAAACGCATCGAGGACGGCATCGCCGCGATCGTTGCTGACGGCGCTCTCCCTTTGGCCGCCGGCGGCGATCATCTGACGACATTGCCGGTGCTGCGCGCCATCGCCCGCAAGGAACCCGTCGGCATGATCCACTTCGACGCGCATTCCGACACGAACGACCGCTACTTCGGCGACAATCCCTATACGCACGGAACGCCCTTTCGCCGCGCGATCGAGGAAGGGCTGCTCGACCCGAAGCGGGTTATCCAGATCGGAATTCGAGGCTCGATCTATGAGCCGGGCGAACACGACTGGGCGACCGCTCAGGGCGTGCGCATCGTATATATGGAAGAGTTCGTCAAACGCGGCACCGCTTCCGTCATGCAGGAAGCACGCGATCTTGTCGGCGACAGCCTCATTTACGTGACCTTCGACATCGATTGCATCGATCCGTCGATGGCCCCTGGCACCGGCACGCCGGAGCTCGGCGGCTTCACCACCCGCGAGGTGCAGGAGCTGGTTCGATTGCTCGACGGATTGAATTTCGCCGGAGCCGACGTCGTCGAGGTCGCGCCTCCTTTTGATATTGGCGGCATGACGGCGCTTGCCGGCGCGACCATGATGTTCGAGCTGCTTTGCGTCATGGCGAAATCCATCGCCGACAGGAGAACGCGCGGCTAAAGCATTCTCCCCGAAGTGCTTCCAGTTTCGGGAAAAGGACATCGCAAAGGTCAAAAGCAGGTCGCGTTTCGCGCAACCTGCTTTAGACGCGTCGTCGCCCGCAGCGGACGGTATGGGTCAGAGCGGATTTTCGGCGTAGAACTCCAGCACGCGCTGCTTGAAGCTCTTGTCGCCGACGGCGAGCATGTGGTCGCGGCCCTCGATGCGAAAAGCCTCTGCGTGGGGCATCAGCGCGGCAAGCTCGTCGGGCGAGCCGGCGATGTCGTCCTTGGTCCCGACGGCAATCAGGGTCGGCTGGGCGATCCGCGCGACATCGTCCTCGCTCATTGACGCGCGTGAGCCGACTATGCAGACGGCCAGCGCCCGGCGGTCGCTGCGCGTCTGGTCGGCGAAGGCGCGAAACGAGCGGCCGCGCGCATGGCTGATCGTACCAGCATCCTCGGCCAGAAGCGCATCGGCGATTGGATCCCAGTCGCCGACGCCGTCGACAAGACCGATGCCGAGGCCGCCGAACACCAGCGTCGCCACCTTGTCCGGATTGGACAACGCCATGAAGGCGGATACCCGCGCGCCCATCGAATAGCCCATGACATGGGCGTGCTCGATGCCGAGGTGATCGAGCAGCGCGGCCGCGTCCGAGGCCATCTTGGCCGGCGTGTAGTCCGCCTCCTGGTAGCTCTTCGTCGACGCACCGTGGCCGCGATTGTCGACGGCGATGGCGCGGTACCCCGCGTCGTTCAGCGTCTTGAACCAGCCCGGCGAGACCCAATTGACGTAGTGGCTGGAGGCGAAGCCGTGGATCATCAGCACCGGATCGCCCTGACCGGACGCCGGCCGGCGGTCGAGGTAAGCGAGTTCGAAGCCGTCATGGGAAAAATATTGCATCTGGTGCAGCCGCGGTCAGTTGGAGCCGGCGCCCGAGGTCTTATCGATCGCTGGGTGACGCAGGAGATCGCCGTCCTTCAGACCGTCCTTGGCGGCCGTTCCCGCCTTCAGCTCAAGCACGAAGCTTACCGGCTGTCCGGGCGAGATGATCGCCTCCGACTCCGGTTCGCCACGCTTGACGGCCTTGATCCTGCCGTCCTGGCCGATAAAGACCAGGTCGAGTGGCATCGGTGTATTCTTCATCCAGAAATTCACCTCAGCGGGCCGCTCGAACACGAACAGCATGCCGTGATCGTCGGCCATGTCCTTACGAAACATCAGCCCGGCCTCGCGTTCTTCCGAGGTGTCGGCGATCTCGATGGAGAAGGAATGCTTGCCGGAGCCGGTGATCGCGACGAGCGGCGTCGGATCGGCAGGCAGCATCATCGCCTGACCGTCCGCCGAACTCGGTTTCAAGGCGCTGAAAATGGCGGCCAGAGCGATGGCGGCGCAAAGCGCGCCTGCGGTCAGCCAGTTGCGATGAGCCATGTGATACCTCGTCCAGGCCCTGTCCTAGACCATGATCCGAGCGAGTGGAACTGGTTTTTGGACAGGAACGGCCTTGCACCGGGCAGGGCATCCCGATCGTATCGAGAGAGCCCGATGCATGTCGCCCAAAACTGCCAAGCGGTTTTGGCGAACATACATCAAGCAAAAATAAAGTGCGTCGGGCCGCGCTTTAATGCGAGACCGGCAAGGTGCCCATATCGGGGTGTATTTCGGCGGCCATAAGGCCTTTGTCGCCGCGTCCGAAGCGAACCAGTACGACCTGGCCGGGCCTCAGCTCGGTGATGCCATAGCGGCGCAGCGTCTCCATATGGACGAAGATGTCCTCGGTGCCCTCGCCCCGGGTCAGAAAGCCGAATCCCTTGGTGCGGTTGAACCACTTCACCAGCGCCCGCTCAAGCCCGCTCTCGGCAGTCACGGTGACATGCGTGCGCTGCTCCTGCTCGGCCGGATGCACCGCTGTCGAGGCGTCCATGGAAAGAACCCGGAAAGCCTGCAGGCCACGCTCGCCCTGCTTGACGAGACAGACGACGCGCGCGCCTTCCAGCGCGGTCTGAAAGCCGTCTCTTCGAAGACATGTCACATGGAGGAGAATATCACCCGAGACGCCGTCGTCCGGAAGAATGAAGCCGTAGCCCTTGGCCACGTCGAACCATTTGATAGCGCCGGCGATTTCGACAAGCCCGGCGGAGTCGCCGCCACTGTCTCGCGTCAAGGCGTCGTCAAGGCTTCCGTCCCGCCTCGTAAAAGAGGCTTTTTCCCCCATAAGAACGCCCCCTTTTCCAACTGCAACCGCTAGTGATTCTTGCCATCAGATTAACACTGCGGCTTCCGGGGTGTGCAAGACCTGACGTGCCTTTTTTCACCGTTGAGCACCGGAAAGCCTCAATTGTTGTTTACCGGCGCGGCCTGAAGCGCAAAGGCGCGGCTGAAATCGATCACTCCATCGGTTTTGTCGGACGATTGCCCTTTGGCGGAGCGGCTCCTATGGTGCGCCGCAAACGTAACGCCGCGAGGAATCCGATATGCGCTATCTTCACACAATGGTCCGCGTCGCCGACATCGATCAATCGCTCGATTTCTACTGCAACAAGCTCGGCCTCAAGGAAGTGCGTCGCTACGAGAACGAGCAGGGACGCTACACGCTGATCTTCCTCGCCGCGCCCGATGACGAGCAAAGCGGCATTGCAGAGAAGGCGCCGCTGGTCGAACTGACCTACAATTGGGATCCGGAGGAGTACAAAGGCGGCCGCAACTTCGGCCACCTCGCCTATGAGGTCGACGACATCTACGCCACCTGCCAGAAGCTGATGGACAATGGCGTGACCATCAACCGGCCGCCGCGCGACGGCAACATGGCCTTCATCCGCTCGCCGGACGGCATCTCCATCGAGCTGCTGCAGAAAGGCCCGGCCAAGGCAAAGGCGGAGCCATGGGCCTCGATGTCGAATACGGGAAGCTGGTAGGCGCCTGCCCCTCCCGGGGATTTGACCGGCCGGTCTATGGCGTTTTGCCGGATCGCGCCTATCTAAGCGCTTGTGGCGCCAGCCAGATCAGGCTGGCGCTTTTCTTGATCCGCCGGGAGAATTTCATGCCGACCAGCCGCGCCGACGTCGCCACTGAAAACGCCAGCCGCTATCTGCAGCAGCTCTGCAAGCACTGGGCGCACAAGTTCCCGGTCGAATTCGACCCGCATCACGGCGCCATCCAGCTCTCGCTCGGCCGCACCGTGATGGATGCAGACGACAAGGCTCTCCACATCGCGGTCGCCGCTGACGACGCCGCCTCGCTCGAGCGGCTGGAAACCGTGGTCGCCGACCACATCAAGCGCTTCGCCTTCCGCGAGGAGCTGACCTTCGACTGGCAGAAGGCTGCCTGAAAGAATTGAGCGTCAGCCGGCGGCCTTGCTGGCCATTTCGAGCAGCGCAAGCACGCTGCGCCAGTTGCGCGCCGTGCCCGGCACCTTGAGCGTTCGCCCAATAAGATTGGCAAACACCGATTTGCCAAGCCCTTCCGGCGCATGCAGGTAAAGCACGTCGCCTTTGATCTCGAAGCGCTCCGGGCCGGCACACTTTTCCGCCAGCCGCTTCGCCTCTTCCGCGGTCGGCTCTCGCTCCAGCGCATAGGCATGCAGCTTGGTCGGCTCGCCGGCAACCTCCGGATAGGGATTGTCCTTCACCAGGCGCTCGAACCAGCCGGCATTGCGCACCATGATGCGGGAATTGAACTCCCATTTCTTCTCGAAGGCCGCTTCGAGTGCTTTGGTCAGCGCCGCAGCGTCGTTGTTGTTGGCACGAAACACGACGTTGCCGCTTTGCACGTAGGTCGATACATCGGTGAAGCCGAGGTCTTCGAAGAACGACCTCAGCTCCGCCATCTTGACGATGCGGTTGCCACCGACATTGATGCCGGAAAACAGGGCTACGAACACCGTTCCTTTGTCGCCCGTTTTTGGCCCGCTCATATGATGAACCCCGCGAGCGTCTCGTTGTCGGTGATGTCCTGATACTGCACGCCCTCGGCGTCGAAATTGGCCTTCAGCAGATCGAAATTGCGCCGGTCCTTGGTCTCGATGCCGATCAGCACCGAGCCGAAATTGCGCGCCGACTTCTTGAGATACTCGAAGCGCGTGATGTCGTCGTCCGGGCCGAGCATTTCGAGGAAATCGCGCAATGCGCCCGGCCGCTGCGGGAAGCGGATGATGAAGTACTTCTTTAGCCCTTCGAAACGCAGCGCTCGTTCCTTGACGTCCGGCAGGCGCTCGAAATCGAAATTGCCCCCCGAGACGATCGCGACGATGGTCTTGCCCCTCCTCTCCTTGCGGGAAAAATCCTTGAGCGCGTCGATCGCCAATGCGCCGGCTGGCTCCAGCACCACGCCCTCGACATTGAGCATCTCGATCATCGTCGCGCAAAGCCGGTTTTCCGGGACAAGGCGCACCGCGTCGGCGGTGAATTCCTTGAGATGGCGCAGCGGCTCGCGGCCGATTTCAGCCACCGCCGCCCCATCGACGAAGTTGTCGACCTTGGCGAGCCTGATCCGCTTGCCGCCGGCGAGACTCTCGCTAAGGCTAGGCGCGCCCGCCGGCTCGCAGAATACGAAGCGCAATTCACGCTGCTGGTCGGCGAAATAGTGGGTGACGCCTGCAGCCAGGCCGCCTCCGCCCACAGGCAGCATGACGATGTCGGGCATGCGTCCGCCCGGCATCTGGGCTGCGATCTCATAGGCAACGGTCGCCTGCCCCTCGATGATGTCCTTGTGGTCGAAGGGCGGCACCATATGCGCGCCGGCGGCTTCGGTGAACTCGAAGGCGGCGCGATAGCAATCGTCGAAGAAGTCGCCGACCAGCCTGATCTCGACGAAATCGCCGCCGAAAAGGCGCGTCTTGTCGATCTTTTGCTGCGGCGTCGTCACGGGCATGAACACCACGCCCTTTTTGCCGAAATGGCGGCAGACGAAGGCAAAGCCCTGCGCGTGGTTGCCCGCCGAGGCGCAGACGAACAGCTCGGCATTGTTGCCGGCGGCGAGCGCCTTGCGGAAGAAGTTGAAGGCGCCCCTGATCTTGTAGGAGCGGACCGGCGTCAGGTCCTCGCGCTTCAGGAGGATGCGGGCGCCGGTCTTTTTCGACAGGTAGTCGTTCTCCTGCAGCGGCGTTTCCGGAAAGATCCCGCGGATCGCCTCCGCGGCGCCTGCGACGCGGGAAGAAAAACTGTTCATGAGGCAACCGGCTCCGAGACCATGTGGTTCGCAGCCCAAGCCTATTGCATAGTTTGGTTTTCGCGGCCACCGATGCAGCCGCTCGCCGGCCTGCTGCCGCCACTTTGGTTTTCGCGCAACAGTGCCAAGGCCGTTGGCACCCGCCGATCAAATTTCCGCTGGACACGACTTACTTCCGCCGCACTTCCCCTGTCCGGGAGATTTCGCGGAGGCAGATGGCCAATTGCGGCCGGAATGGAAGTTTCGACGTGCATTTGAAGACGATTTGCATCATTGCCCTGGCCTTGCTGGTTGTAGGCTGCGCGGGACGACCGTCGCAGGAAATCCTGGGCAGCGTCGTGGTGCCGACGACGGCGACCGAGATCGCCGGCAACCATTCGATCTTCATCGCCACCACCCGCAAGCGCTCAGACGACCCGAACAAGGTTTTCGACGGCGAGCGCTCGGCGACGCTCAATTACGCCCGCGTCAACGTCACCGTCCCGCCGGTTCATGAGACCGGTCAGATCGAGCGTCGCTCGCGCGGGACGTCGAACGATCCGACCAAATATTTCATGGCTTCCGAGGTCGTCGGCTACGACACGCAGCCGAAATTCTCCAGCGCGCTCAATGCCGACATCGACGCCCGCGGCGGCCGCGTCATGGTCTTCGTCCACGGCTACAACACCGGCTTCGACGATGCCGTCTACCGTCTGACCCAGATCGTCCATGATTCCGGCTATCCCGGCACGCCGGTGCTTTTTTCATGGGCTTCGGGCGCCAAGACCACCGACTATGTCTATGACAAGGAAAGTGCCGCCGCCGCCCGCGACCAGTTGGAAGTGACGCTGAGAATGCTGGCGCAGACCGGTGCGCGCCGCATCGACATCGTCGCCCATTCGATGGGGACGTGGGTGACGATGGAAACACTGCGACAGCTCGCCATCACCGGTGACCGCGACCTCGGCGGCAAGCTCGGCGATGTTCTCCTGGCCTCGCCCGACATCGACGTCGATGTCTTCAAGAGCCAGATGCGCCGCTACGGCAAGCCCGACAAGCCGTTCATCCTGCTCCTGTCGGACGACGACCGCGCTCTCCGGCTCTCCGGCCTGATTGCCGGTGCACGGCCGCGCGTCGGCGACTACAGGGACGCGGCCGACCTCGCCTCCTACGGCGTCACGGTGGTCGACCTCTCCAAGGTGAAGGGCAACGACAGCTTCAACCACACCAAATTCGCCGACAACCCGATGCTGGTGAAGATGATCGGCCAGCGGCTGCGCCAGGACGACGGCTTTGCCAGCGACCGCGACGTCACCGACCGGATCAGCCAGCTCGCCACTCAATAACCGTGTTCACGCGGTTGCCGCCCTGCACGGACTTTGAACTGGACCAGACCGCTCGCTGGCTTTATCGAAGGAGCCCGAGAGGTTTGCCGCCCTTGGGGGATCCCGGGTGATCGTGCGTTGGAAGATCGTCCTTGGCCTTGCCTTCACGCTCGCCCTGACGGGCTGCGCCGGGCAGAACGCGCATGACCTGCTCAATCGGAAGGCCGTTACCGCGCCTGCATCCGAAATTGCGGCCAAGCACGAGATCTTCGTCGCCACGACCCGGCAGCAGGCGACCAAGGACCCGCGGCAGGTTTTCGACGGCGACCGTTCGCTGACCACCAGCTACGCGCGCGTCGATGTCACGGTTCCAAAGATCCACCAGGTTGGCGCGATCGAGCGAGCCAAGGGTTCGGCCGACAGCATTCCGGCCAGGCAGTTCACCGCAACCGATGTCGTCCACTATGGGAACGCCTCGCAATTCGCCAAGGCGGTCGGCACCGATATTGCCATACGCGGCGACCGCGCCCTGGTCTTCGTGCACGGCTTCAACAACGGCTTCGACGATGGCGTTTACCGCCTGACGCAGATCGCGCACGACACGAATTATCCGGGCACACCGGTGCTGTTCTCGTGGGCGTCGAGCGGCAAGACAACCGGCTACATTTATGACAAGGACAGCTCCACCGCCGCGCGCGACGACCTGGAAGCGACACTGAGGATGCTTGCCAAGTCACGCGCCAAAAGCATTGACATCATTGCCCATTCGATGGGGACCTGGCTGACGATGGAAGCTTTGCGCCAGCTCGCCATCACCGGCGACCGCGATCTCAACGGCAAGCTCGGCTACGTCATCCTCGCCTCGCCTGACATCGACGTCGATGTCTTCAAGAAGCAGATGATCCGCTACGGCAAGCCCGACAAGCCTTTCGCCATCCTTCTCTCGGGCGACGACCGGGCGCTCTAGCTGTCCAGCTTCATTTCCGGCGAAAAGCCGCGCGTCGGCGATTACGACAACGCGGCAGATCTCGCCAACTACGGCGTGACGGTGGTCGATCTGACCCGAACCAAGGGCGGAGACCGGTTGAACCATGCTAAATTCGCCGACAATCCGATCCTGGTGCAGTTGCTCGGCAATCGACTGCGCACGCCTGCCGGTCTTGCCTCCGATGAACCCGATCCGACGCAGCTCAACAATATCGGCCAGGGTCTCGGCAAGGCGGTCGGCTCGGTCGCCGAGGTGGTCATCACCACGCCGTTCAGGGTGCTGACGATCGCCACCGGCGGCTGAGCACCGGTTAGGGCGTGTCGAGGTTCGGTCAGGCTGACCTCACCCGAACATCGGCACATGCTATATGAACAGATTGACCTTCTGGAACGACGTCACGTCGACAAGGCCGACATCGGAAATCCTGAGTTCCGGGATGACGACCAGCGCCAGCAGCGAATGCTGCATGTAGGCGTTGTTGAGCGAACAGCCGACCTTGCGCATCGCTTCCGTCAACTGCTCGGCTTTGGCCGCGACGATCTCGGCGCGTTCGTCCGACATCAGCCCAGCGATCGGCATTTCCACCAGCGCCAGTTCCTTGCCCTTGGAGTAAAGCACGACGCCGCCGCCGACCTCGCTCAGCCGGTTGACGGCTAAAGCCATGTCCTCCTTGTTGGTTCCGACGGCGATGATGTGGTGCGCATCATGCGCCACGCTCGAGGCCATCGCGCAGTCTTCCACATAGCCGAAGCCCGACACGAAGGCGTTGGTGACGCCGCCCGTGCCCCTGTGGCGTTCGACCAGGGCGATCTGGCAAATGTCGTTGCGGCGATCCATGGCGACCAGCCCGTCCTCGACGGGCAGGTCGGCCTCGAGCGCTCTGGTCGGCGCCTGGTTCTCGATCACGCCGATCACCCGCGCCCGCACCTCGTTGGCACCCTGTGGCGCGGCGATGTCAAAGTCAGACGCCTTGAGCCTTTTGCCGAGCTTGACCGTGTTTTTCGCCGTCCCGGGATAATCATAGGCCGGAATGTCGATCTCGAGCTTGCCGGCTTTCGCCAGCCTGACGCCGCGGCCATAGACCTCGTCTATCGTCATCTGGGCAAGATCGGAGACGATCAAAAGATCCGCCAGCCGCCCCGGCGCGATCGAACCGACCTCGCGTTCCAGCCTGAAATGCTGGGCGGTGTTGAGCGTCGCCATCTGGATCGCCGTCACCGGCTTCAGGCCCTGGCTGATGGCGTGCCGCACCACCCGATCAATATGACCCTCATGCACCAGCGTGCCGGAATGGCTGTCGTCGGTGCACAGGATGAAGTTGCGCGGGTCGATGCCGCCTTCGGTGACCGCCTTGATCTGCGCAGCGACGTCGTACCAGGCGGACCCCAGCCTCAGCATCGCCTTCATGCCCTGGCGCACGCGGGCGATCGCATCCTCGGCGCGCGTGCCCTCATGGTCATCCTCGGCGCCGCCGGCGGCATAGCCGTGGAATGGCAACCCGAGATCGCGCGAGGCATAGTGGCCGCCGACGGTTTTCCCGGCCTTCACCGTCTCGGCGATCTCGCCCGACATCACCGGATCGTTGGCGGCGACTCCCGGGAAATTCATCACTTCGCCAAGGCCGATGATATTCTCCCAGGTCATCGCCTCGGCGACGTCTGCGACCGTAAGCTCCGCGCCGGCATGCTCCAGGCCGGGCGCCGAAGGCACGCAGGACGGCATTTGCACATGGACGTTGATCGGCATCGCGACCGCCTCGTCATGCATCAGCCGAACGCCCGGCAGGCCCAGAACATTGGCGATCTCGTGCGGATCGATGAACATCGAGGTGGTGCCGTGCGGGATCACCGCGCGGCAGAATTCCGTCACCGTGACCATGCCGCTTTCGACGTGCATGTGCGCATCGCAGAGGCCGGGCACCAGATAGCGGCCGCCCGCATCGACCACCTTGGTCCCCTGCCCGATCGTGTGGCCGGCATTCGGCCCGCAATAGGCGAAACGTCCGGCCGCGACGGCGATGTCGGTGCCCGGAATGATCTCGCCCGAATGGACATTCACCCAGCGCCCGTTGCGGATCACGAGATCGGCAGCCCGGCGCCCCATCGCGACGTCGACCAGTTGCGTCGCCACTTCGGTCCAGGGCTTGGGTTTCGTCGGATTGGTGCGGCTCGCCATGAAGAAACTCCTGTTTGCCCGACTGTGCCAAGCTGGCGCGGTTTTGACCAGTTGGCAAAACTGCTTTGTTTTTAAGGCAGGACCGGTTCCCGACAGATCTCTCCGGCAGCAGGGCGAAATCTCGCCTAGACTGGATCTCCGGCTATTTGGGTTGCAGAAGAGATGGCAAAAACGATCCGGTTCGCAATTTTCATGCTGTCGGCATGTAGCGCCGGCCTGGCCTTCTTCACCTTGCATTCATTCTGGGCATGGGCCGCGCCGATCGCCATCTTCATCGCCGGTTCGTTACTAGCCGAATATGCTTTCACGCGGCTGGCCACTCCCGAGGAGAACCAGCGCGACCTGGAGGATCGCGTGCGCAACCCGCCGAAGTAAACCACTGTTGCAGGAATACAATTCCGTTTTCGGGCGAATAACGCTAGGTTGCACCGAGAAGTTTTCGAAACCGCCATTTCGGAGCGCTCGATGGGTCGCCTGACACTTGCCAGTGCCGGCTTTTTCGCCCTGCTGTCCGGGCCGGCCTTGGCCGCGGACGCGATCGCCGACCTGCCCATGACTGCGCCGGGCTTCGATTGGACAGGCTATTATGCCGGCCTGCAGGCCGGCTATGGCTGGGGCTCATCTGACATCTCCGGCACGGAAGGCGAGCCGTTCGCCGCTTCTCCCGATGTCGACGGCGGCTTCGTCGGCGGCCATGTCGCCGGCCTCTGGCAGTTCAATCAGGCGGTGATCGGCGCGCGCGCTGAGCTCAACTATGCCTCGATCGACGCTTCGGCCTTGCTCGACCCTGGCAATGCCGTCGGCACCGAGGTCAAATGGCTGGGATCGATCAATGCCGAAGCCGGCTTGGCGGTCGATCGCTGGCTAATCCATGGCGTCGGGGGCGTCGCCTTCGCCGGTATCGAGACCTCGCAAGACGTCGGCGGCAGCGGCTTCGCCAAGACACGCACCGGCACCGGCTGGACGATCGGCGCCGGGGTCGACTATGCGCTGAGCAGCAACATCGTCGTCGGCGCCCAATACCGTTACTACGATTTCGGCAAGGAGCATTTCGACGTCCCGGACGACTTCTCCGATCGTGATCAGGACCTGAAGCTCCATACCCTGGGCGTAAGCTTCAGCTACAAATTCTGATTTGCGGAGCAGCACGGAACGAAGGTGGCCGGCGACCGCGGGATCAAAACAGAGTCGACCCACCGGGTTATTTGATGTCCGCCCTATAAGCAGCTCTCGAAG
>NZ_RZSV01000004.1:0-74936 GCF_004023205.1 Mesorhizobium sp. M1A.F.Ca.IN.020.03.2.1
GCCTTGAACCGTGCGGTGAAGCCGTTCGCCTCATTTTTGTCGCGGGAATCCAGCCAGCGGTCCAGCGCTTCACCCTGCAGCCCGTGCGGCGCGCCAAGCAGCGCGGCGGCGCGCTGGCGCATCAGCGCGGCATAGCGGTCGCCGAGTTCCTGCAGCCGTCCTGCCCGCTTCAGGAGCATTGCCGTGGTGTCGACCAGCGCCTGCTTGCCGAAGGCGATGGCGCGACCCTCGGTGCGTGGCGGCCCGAAGCGGCCGAGCCCGTGCAGGAAGGCGAGGGCAGCCGCCACCAGCACCGACAGCGTCAGCGCCAGGAAGGGCGGTTCGACCAGGAGCTTGCCGAGATCGTAGTTCTGGCCGATGCCGTGAAGCGTCAGGTCGAACATAACCGCGCCCTTGGCGGGCTCCAGCATGGCGATCATGTCGAGCGCCGCTGCCGCCTTTTGCGGATCCTTCAGCGCCGCGTTGTTGATGAGATCGGGATCGGTCAGGATGTAGAAGGGTTCGCTGTCGAGTTCGGTGAGAACAGCCTTGCCGTCACCCGCCGCAATCAGCGGATGATTGTCGGCTACCCATTGCAACTCCTCGGGCACGGCGATCTTGCGCCCCTCTACATCGATCCGATCGACCGATGGCTTGCCGTCGCCGAGCTTGGCCTTGGCGAGGCGACCGAGCCAGTCGTTGACCGCCGTTGCGGGCAGCCGCTCGACTTTCGTCTCCCAGCCCTCCTGGCCCGGCTGCGGAAAGGTGACCCATTTGGGCAGCACGAAAAGCGTGTGCTTGCCCAAGCGGAGCTTGATGATGCGCTGAAGCGCCGCCGGGTCGCTGTTGGGCGCGATGGTGACGATCAGCAGGAATGTGGATGCCAGGGGAGATTGCAGATCCTTCTCCCCGCGCGCCATGGGCGGCGCCTGCCCGTTGGTGAGCTTCAGCCATTCCACGAGCCCGGCATAGCCGGTGCCGCCCTTGGAGAGCGGTGTTGCGCCGCCCTCGGGCTGACGAAAGTCCGGAGCGTAGGTCGAGAGCAGGAAGAATCCGGCGGCCGCGAGCAGGCTGGCGAAGATGCCCCAGAACAGCGTCCTGCGGCTGAACGGCTCTTGTGCCTCTGTCGCCTCCGCGCTCATGCCCAGGCATCCCGGAAGGCAAAGCGCTCATAGGCGCAGCGCGCCTGCTGCCAGCCCTCGGCGCCGACCGGCCGGCGAGCGAACAAGGCAGCCTCGACGATGCGCGCGATCTCACTGAAGGCAGCGCGGGGGCGGGACGGGATGGAACCTGCGGCGGCGATGTCGCGCGCGGTCAGCGACGGGCGCAGGAAGTCGGGCAGGCGGCTGGCGATGTCGGCAACGCTGCGCCGGAGCAGCAGATGCACCGCCTCGTCATAGTCGCCGCGCGCGGCGAGCGCATCGGCTTCGGAGAGCAGGATCTGAGCCGCGCCGGCATCCGGGCGCCATTCCTCCTTCGTCTCGTCCTCCTTGCCGGGGCGCCGCCATGGCAGCCGCCAGGCGATGCCCTTCGCCTCGAGCACGAGCAGGAACACGATGATCGCGGCGCCGATGATCACCGCGCCCCAGAACAGATAGATCATGTAGGGGCCAAGCTTTGCCAGGGCTTCCAGAAAAGGCTTAAGCCATTCCGGCGGTTCCGGCCGCACCAGCCCCGGCAGGTCAAACTGGATCGTATCGTCCGCCAGCAGCTGCTTGTGCATCTTGGCCAGCCATTCGGCGTCCGCTGTGGCCGGCTGTGCCGCTGTCACCAACTCGCTCCCCTGCTACCCACGGGTTCGACACTGGCAATACCGCAGGACAATTGCAAGTGATTGGACTCGTCTCGTCAATACTGGCAGATTTGCTTTGGGGCCATAGGCTGGCGCAGAGCGGCCGAGCAGGGGAGGGCGTCATGACTTCAGCCGCGTTGGTACGGCCGGAGAATTTTCAGATCGGCCGAGTGTTCAACAACACTTTCTCCGTGATCGGTCGTAACATTGTACTCTGCGTTGGTCTTGCGGCGCTGTTTTCAGGACTACCGCAACTGGTCACCCAACTTATGCCACAACTGGTCACCCAGCACGTGGGTCTGAATTCCCATACTGGAAATCCGGCGAATTTCGCCGCGGCTATCACGAACCACAAGCTCGGCTTCATCATTGGAACTGCGGTCATTGTAATACTTTATCTCGCCTTTGCGGTTCTGTTGCAGTCGAGCCTCGTCCGGGTGGCGATCGAGGACATGAACGGCAAGAAGCCGACTTTCGGGGATTCCATCGCAACAGCGATCCGCTTCCTGTTGCCCACGGTCGCCATAGGTCTGCTTGTAGCGCTCGGCGTGGGCGCGGCCTCGATTGCCTTGCTGGTGCCCGGAATCATCCTCGGGCTCGGCTGGTCGGTGGCAATACCGGTGCTCATTCAGGAGCGCTTGGGCGTCTTCGGCTCGATGTCGCGCAGCCGCGCCCTGGCCAAAGGCAGCCGCTGGGCTCTGTTTGGCCTTTTCGTGATCCTGGTCATCATGGGGCTTGTGATGCAATCCATCACCGGAGTGGTCGTTTATCTATTCCATGGCATCGTCGCCGCCGTCGTGGCCGCCATGGTCCAGAGCATCGGCTCGATGGTGGGTTCCGTCGCAGCCGCGGTCAGCTATGTCGAACTGCGCCAGGTCAAGGAAGGCACCGGCGTCGATGAACTGGCGGAGATATTCTCGTAGTCTGGGATGCTGGCGAGGCCGGCCGAAGTGCTGGTGAGCGGCAGCCCCCGCTGAGAGCCTGCCTGTCCTGCAAAATCGCCTTCCTGGCCTCAAATCAGAGCGCGACCGTGAGCTTTGCTGCAGTCGGCGGTTCTGGCTGACACCGGGAATACCCGAAACAATTGCAAGTCCACTGGACGGGGCCCGCCGTTCTTGGCAGATTTACTTTGAAGTTGCCGAATTGGATTCGGCAGCGGCTCGGGGGAAAGCTATCATGACCACTGCGACATTGGGACGACCAGGCAGATTCGAAATCGGCAGGGTGTTCAACAGCACTTTTGCCGTCATCACGCGCAACATAGGACTCTGCGTCGGGCTGGGGCTTTTGTTTGCCGGCCTGCCGACGCTGCTCATCAGGTTATGGACCCAACCGCAGATGGAAGCGGTGATGAATGGCGATCCGAGTGCCATGGCGGATCCGAACGCGATGCTGCGCAACTCCTATCTCAGCATCCTCGCGGGATTGATTTCCTTCGTCTTCACGCTGCTGCTCCAGTCGTCGCTGGTGCGGGCAACGATCGAGGATCTGAACGGAAGGCGGCCATCCTTCGGCGACAGCGTGCAGATTGCCATCCGCTTCCTGTTGCCGACGCTCGCGATCGGCCTGCTCGTCGGCATCGGCTCAGCGCTTGCTATGATAGCGCTGATCGTCCCCGGCATCATCCTGTGGCTTGGCTGGTCGATGTCGGTTCCCGTTCTCATCCAGGAGCGGTTGGGCGTATTCGGCTCGATGTCGCGCAGCCGAGCGCTGACCAAAGGCAATCGCTGGTCGCTGTTCGGCCTCTTCCTCATCCTGGTCATCATCGCGATGGTCATCCAGTGGGGGATCCTGGTGGTGCTGCTTCTCTTCGGCGGGATCCTCGCCGAACTGGGCGCCGCCGTGGTGCAGGCCGTCGTCTCGATGGTGCTCTCCGTCGCCACCGCGGTCAGCTATGTCGAACTGCGCCAAGTCAAGGAAGGCACCAGCGTCGACGAATTGGCGAAAATCTTCTCTTAGCAACGGCCCAGCCGCCTTCCACTTTGAGGGCGGCCGCCCGCTGTCTCAACGACAACAGCAGTGGTCTGCCTGCACGCTCGTGCGGCAGAGGCATGACGATGTGATCGGCACGTCCGCCTTGGTCAGCGCCAAAGCAAGTTTCGCCTGCAAGCCCGGCAGCTCCTCGCTCTCGCGGCGCCGCTTCAGGCATTCGACCAGCCCGTGTAGCGCCCAGACATTGTCCGGATGCTGGGCGCAGCGCTGCACGGCGCCGCTGAGGCCCAGATCGTCGCGATCGGTCCTGGGAGGAATCAGGACTCGAGCCAAACCGTCTCGAAATGCTGCTCGAGCGCCTGGTGCTGCTCGCAGCCATGCACGCCCTTGCGGTAGGTGCGGTAGACCGAGCGCCAGTAGGGCTGGATGATGATGCCGGAGTCGCGCAAATTCTGCTCGATCTTGGCCATGATCTCCTTGCGCTGGGCGGCATCCGGGGTCGCAAGTGCTTTATCGAGAAGCTCGTCGAACTCCTTGTTCGAATAAGCGCTTTCGTTCCAGGCCGCGCCTGATTTATAGGCCAGGGCCAGCACCTGGACGCCGAGCGGACGGCCGAGCCATTCGGTGCAGGAGTAGGGGAACTTGCTCCAGTCGTTCCAGAAGGTGGCAGCCGGCAGCACGGTGCGCTTGATCTTGAGGCCGGCCTCGCGGATCTGGGCGGCGATCGCGTCGGCGGTGCTCTTTTGCCATTCGACGTCGACCGAGATCAGCTCGTATTCGTGGTCGGCCTTGCCGGATTCGGCCAACAGCTTCTTCGCCGCGTCGACATCGCGCTTGGCCGGGCCGATATCGGCGAATTCGGGATGCATCGGTCCGACATGGTGGTTATCGGCGGGCTTGCCCCTGCCGTCGAGGCCGAGCTTCAGCACGGCCGCATTGTCGACGGCAAGCTGGGCGGCACGGCGCACCTTGACGTCGTCATAGGGCGCGTTGCCGACATTGAAGCGGGCGACGATGGTCGAGCCGGTCGCGATCTCGGAATTTTCGAGCCCCATCTGCTCGGTCTGCGACACGGCGTCCGAGGCGGTCTCGTGGTCGGTGTCGATCTCGCCGGATTCGAAGGCCGACAGCATGGCGTTGGGATCGGAGCCGTAGTCGACCCACTTGATGCCGTCGAGATAGAACTCGCCCTTCCACCAAGGCTTGTCCTTGCGCTTCACCTCCGCACCGGTCTCGGCGTCCCAACTCACCAGCGCGCACGGGCCGGTGGTGATGGCCAAAGCCTTCTTCGGATCGGCATCGCCTTCATAGGAGCGGTGCATGATCAGCGCCGGATAGTCGGCCATGCCGGCGATCAGCGAGATGTCGGGCTTTGGCAGGTTGAGCTTGACGGTGTAGTCGTCGACTTTCTGGATGCCGCCGTCGACCGGCTTCTTGGTGTCGGCGTTGACCAGCGCGCCCATGCGCGCGGCGACCGAATTGCCGGCGACCGAGGCATCGCACCAGCGGTTGAGGTTGTGGATCACGTCGTCGGCGTTGAAAGTGTCGCCGTTCGACCAGGTGATGCCTTTGCGCACGTGAAGCGTGATCGTCTTGGCGTCGTCGCTGGTCTCCCAGTTTTCGAGCAGCCAGGGCTCGAAGGTGAAGTCGGTTTTCCAGCGCACCAGATATTCGTTGCAGTGACGCGCCACATTCGACATCTCGACGCCGTCGAAAGTGCGCGGATCCTTGAAGCCCTTCACGTTCATGGCGACGCGCAGGACCCCGCCGCGCTTCGGCTCCTCGGCGCGGGCAGGCGAGGGGGCAAGCCCACCCAACGCCAGCGCGCCGGCGGCGCTGACGCCCAAGCCGGCCATAAGCGCCAGATACTCGCGCCGGCTGATCGCGCCCTTCTTGAAATCACCCGCGGTCGGCTTTGCCCGCGGGTGCAGTTTTCTGTCGGTCAGCATGAATTTCATTGTCGTTCCCTCTATTGTTGGTGCAGGTCGCCCGCGCGGCGGCTTTTGGCGGCAACGACCTGCACGAAGCCCAGGGGCGCCCCCTTGCCGTCAGGCGCGGAGGCGGATACGGCCGCCGGGCGCCGTTGCCTGCGAGGGGATCATAGGTCCGCTTTCCGCGACGAAATGTTTGGTTTTCCGCAATTCTTGTGCGCTGTTCCGCAGGCTAAAGTTGGCTGACGCGCATAATTGCTGCGCCTTGCCGGGCGGCTGGGTCTCCGGTCTTCGCGGTCAGAGCTCTGCGTAAAGTTGCGCCGCATTCTCGAAGGTGAAGCGCAGCGGCACCGATCCCTCGACCTGCCACACGCTCACCGTGTCGCCTGCCATCAGCCGGCAAGCGTCGAGCGTGTTGGTCACGGCGCCGCCATAGAGGCGGTTGGCGAGGTTGAGAATGCCGGTCTGGTGCATGGCGCTGCTGCCGCTGCCGCAGGCGTCCTTGACCAGCAGCACGCGAAAACCGCGCGTCACCGCATCCTTCACTGTGGCGTCGATGCAGGCTTCGGTCCACACGCCGGCAATCACCAACCATTCGATTCCGGCCGCTTCGAGCTTGTCGCCAAAATCGTTCTTGCCGAAGACGCTCGCTTCCTGCTTGAGCAACATGGCTTCGCCGTTTTGCGGCGCCACTTCATGGCAGATCGCCGTCAGCGGATCGTCCTTGTCGGAGAAGGCCGACTTGCCGCTCTCGTCGAGCGGATGGAACGGCCGCGCCTCGGCGAGGTCGACAATATAGGCCCAATGATAGAGCGGCACGAAATTCCGCCGCGCCGCCTCCTGCAGGCGTTGGACGTTGGCGAGGATGTCGGCAAAGCCCTCGACCAGATAGCGCTTGTCCTTGCGATGCTCCTCCTGGAGATCGATGAACACCGCGGCCACCGTGCCGCGCCGGATGGAAATGGGGGATTTCATGCGGATGCTCTCGAAGGGGTGCCGCGGCGCGTCGGAATGTGCCGCAGCGTATCAGCTTCGTCATTCCAGCGCGAAGCAGCCGCGAAGCGGCGTCGCGAAGACCCTGGAATCCATTCCGTTACCTTGATCGAAGAGTTCGGCCTAACAGAATTCTGCACCGTTGCGGCGCTCCGACGTAACGGAATGGATCCTATGGCCTGCGCCGCGTCGCTTCGCTCCTTGCTTCGCCCGAGGATGACGACGACATGAGTGCGGCGGCCAATCTCGAACGCCTGCGACAATGTATGGGCGGCTCCAACAGAGCGTATCGGCATCAAACCGCTCATTCCAGAAACTCATCCTCATAAGGAAACCGCGAAAGCAGCTCGGTCCCCGTTTCGGTAATAAGAATCTCGTCCTCCAGCTTGACGCCCTCGCGGCCGCCTTTCTCGCCGATATAGCTTTCGACGCTCACCACCATGCCCGGCACGATCATGCCGTCGCGGCCGTACGTCTCGTAATCCATCGCGTGGGCGATGAAGGGCGTCTCGCCATGCATGCCGACGCCGTGCATGACCGAGGTATAGCGCTGGTCGACGAAGCGGTCCGGGATTTTCCAGGCCCTCTCGGCGATCTCGCGGAAGGCCATGCCGGGTTTCACGATGGAAATGTTGTGCTGCACCTGGTCGTGCGCCATGCGGTAGAGCGATTTCTGGTAGGGCGTCGGCTTGCCCGGGCCGCAGCGGAAGGTGCGCGAGAAGTCGGAATAATAGCCGTAGCAGCCGATGGTGTCGGTATCGAGCGCGACCAGCTCGCCCGGCCTGATCTTGCGGCCGCTCGCCTCGTTGAACCACGGATTGGTGCGCTGTCCTGAAGTCAGCAGCCGGGTCTCGATGAACTCGCCGCCCTGGCGGATCACCTCGTGATACATAATGGCGAAGAGCTCGTTTTCGGAAACGCCGGGCTTGATCGCCTCGCGCACGGCGGCCACCGCGGCTTCGGCTCCGGCCATGGAAGCCTGCAGGCATCTCACCTCCTCCGGCGTTTTCACCGCGCGCACGGCAAGAATCTCGCCCTGGCAGTCCTTCACCTCGCAGCCGCGCTTTTCCAGAGCCACCGCCTGCAGATGGCTGCAGCGGTCGAGGCCGAGCTTCATCGAGCCGCCGCCATGCCTCTTCAGAAGCTCGGTGATCTCGTCGGCGAACGGCCCCGCCGTCTCGTCGTCGCGACCGGAGACGGAGGACCAGACGAGCTTGGAAGGACGCGCCTCGTCGATCGTGTCGAGCACCATCGAGACATGGTAGCTCTGCGGATATTCGAACAGCACGATTGGCCCATCGGTCGGGATGAAGAAGTAGCGGGTCGAATTGCGCAGGAAATAGCCGAACATGTTGCGCGAGCCGGTGGCGTAGCGCTGGTTATAGGGGTCGAACAGCACGACGCCGCCATAGCCCGCCTCGCGCATCCAGGCGCGCAGTTTGGCGAGCCGCCCCTTGCGCAGAGCGTCAGCGTCGATGAAGGACGGCTCGGTGTCGGAGAGCCACATGCCGCCGGCGGGATCGGCCGCGGCCGGATGGCGCATGCGGTCCTTGAAGTCCACATCCTCGGTGCTGTCGGGATCGAAAACGACGATGCTCATGGGTGCCTGGCCTTGAGTAGGTTGTAAATGCCGACCATGGCGCAGGAGGGGAGAAGGTATTGTGCGGAAAGCCGCTCATGCTGTGCCGGATGCCGCTGGCCGTGTGGAACTGCAACCGCTAAAATTCTGCTCGATGCCTCATCAGCTTTGAGACTTTGTGGTAAAGTCGCTGAATAATCTGGTATTGCGGACCACACCGTGGATTATCGAATAGCGCTTGGCCCCTTATACATCCTGCTTTTTTTCAGCTTCTGCCTTCTGGCCTATATTCAGCCGATTCTGCATTGGCTGGCCGACGATTTTGGCAACACAACCATGCTCGCATGTCTGGCGGCATATTTCGGCATTATCGTCGGATTGGTTTGGGCTATCAACAAAATCAACAAAGCATTCCCGACATTGGACCTTCCGCCTTCTTCCAATCGCCAAGGGGTGATCTGGGATGTCGCGGCGACCTATGAAGAGGCAAGGCCCAACGTCGCCGCCGAGAAATCGCCGCCTGTCAAAGTCCGGTCGGAAACTGGCAAACCGGACGTTGAACTCTGATCCTACCGCCGCCGCATCGCCTTCGGCGCCTGCCCATGCTCCTCCTTGAAAGCCCGCGCGAAACTCGACATCGAAGCAAAACCGCAGGCCAGCGCAACATCGCGCACCATCAGCGTCGAATGCGCCAGCAGATCGGCGGCGCGCTTCAGCCTGAGCCGCCGGTAATAGCCGTTCGGCGAGATATCCAGCTCGGCGCGGAAATTGCGCTCGAGCTTGTCGGGCGAGACCCCAAGCCGCTCAGCCAGCTCCGCCATGCCGAGCCGTTCCTCGACCGCGTCCTCCATGATGGCGATCGCCGACAGCACCAGCTCGTTCTGCACCCCGGTGCGCAGGCGCAGCGGCATCAGCTTGCGGTCGACGCTCGACCGCAGGGGAGAGTGCACGAACCATTCCGCGACACCAGCGGCAAGCTCGGCGCCGTAGTCGCGCGTGATGATCTCCAGCATCATGTCGAGGCTGCCGACGCCGCCGGCCGAGGTAAAACGCTTGCGGTCGATGACGAAGAGATCGCGCCTGAGCTCGATGTCGGGAAACGCCTCGGTGAAAGCGGCCCGGCTGGTCCAGTGCAAGGTGCAGGCATGGCCGTCGAGCAGGCCGGCGCGGGCGAGGAAGAACGCCGCATCCGCCACCGCGCCGATATGCGCGCCACCGCGCAGGCTTTTGCGGATCCAGCTCATCGCCTCGTCGGCCACGACATGGTCGGCATCGCCGCCCGAGCAGACGACGATGCGATCGACCTTCGGTGCGTTGGCGGCCGAGAAGCCGGGCTGGATGACGACGCCGTTGGAGGCTTCGACCGTGCCCTGATCCGCGCCGACGATCACCCATCGGTAGCAGTCGCGCTTCGCAAGAATGTTGGCGCCGCGCAGCGGCTCGATGACAGAAGAAAACGCCATCATCGGAAAGCCGGGAAAGACCAGCACCGCAAAGGTGAGCGGGGTCTCGCCTGCCTCCGGCTGCGCGCGGTCGCGTTTTCGGTTGGCGAGAATGGCGCTCACGACTTGTGTATTTCCCGCGCGCAGCATTGGTGGCAGATAAGGCCAAACTGTAGCGGGCGCTTCAGCGCCTTAGCAACGGAGAAACGACCAGGATGTTTGCGGCAACGGCCCTCGACACGAGCAACAAGCCGGCCTTCTACGATGAGCTGGCCAGGCAATTGAAAGCGCTGCTGGAAGGCGAGCGAGACTCGATCGCCAACGCCGCCAACACCTCGGCGCTCATCTACCAGATGGTGCCCGACCTCAACTGGGCGGGTTTCTATTTCCTTCAATCCGACGAAGAGCTGGTGCTCGGCCCCTTCCAGGGCAAGCCGGCCTGCGTGCGCATAGCGGTCGGCAAGGGCGTCTGCGGCACGGCGGTCGATCTCGATATGTCGATGCTGATCAAGGACGTGCACGATTTTCCCGGCCACATCGCCTGCGATGCCGACTCGCGCTCGGAACTGGTCGTGCTCTTGCGCGACGACGAAGGCATCTTCGGCGTGCTCGATCTCGACAGCCCGCTGCCAGGCCGCTTCGACAAGGAAGACCAGGCCGGCATCGAGAAGCTTGCCGCGATCTATGTGGCCGCCAGTTCCTTTGAGGACTGAACTCTTAGCGGACTGCGGTACGGCTCCGCCGCTGGCTCAACGACCCTGTCTTGCGTTGCCATACGCGCGTCGTTATCTCTGGCGGAATATGACGCTCGCCAAGCGCGCCGAAGGGAGAAGATATGTCGCACAATCTGCAGTTCTATATCGAAGGCGTGTGGGTCGATCCGGTGGTGCCGAACAATTTCGACGTCATCGATCCGTCGAACGAAGACGCCTTCGCGCAGATCTCGCTGGGCACCAAGGCCGATGTCGACAAGGCGGTCGCTGCCGCCAGGCGCGCCTTCGCTACTTTCGGCTTCAGTGAAGTCGAGGAGCGCCTCGACATCCTCAACCGCGTCATCGAGGTCTACAAGAAGCGCAGCAAGGACCTTGCGCTCGCCGTCTCGCGCGAGATGGGCGCGCCGCGCCAGATGGCGCTGGACAGCCAGGTCGGCGTCGGCCAGGCGCATCTGGAGAAGATGGCCGAGGTGCTGAAGACCTTCCAGTTTCGCCATGTCAAAGGCTCCTCGCTGATCGTCAAGGAGCCGATCGGCGTCGTCGGCCTGATCACGCCCTGGAACTGGCCGCTCAACCAGATCACCTGCAAGGTCGGCCCGGCGCTCGCCGCCGGCTGCACCATGGTGCTGAAGCCGTCGGAGATCGCGCCGCTCGACGCCATCATCTTCGCAGAGATCATGGACGAGGCCGGTGTGCCGAAGGGCGTCTTCAACCTGGTCAACGGCGATGGCCCAACTGTCGGGCAGGCTTTGGCCAGCCATCCGGATGTCGACATGATGTCCTTCACCGGCTCGACGCGGGCCGGCATCCTCGTCGCCAAGGCGGCCGCCGACACGGTGAAGCGTGTGCATCAGGAGCTCGGCGGTAAATCCGCCAACATCCTGTTCCCCGACGTCGATCTGCAAAGGGCGGTGACCAAGGGCGTGGCCGGCTGCTTTGGCAATAGCGGCCAGTCCTGCAACGCGCCGACCCGCATGTTCGTGCCGCGCGACCGGCATGACGAGGCCGCCGGCTATGCCAGGACGGCGGCGGAGAAACTCACCGTCGGGCCGGCCGACGCGCCGGGAACGAAGCTCGGCCCGGTGGTAAGCCAGCTGCAGTTCGACAAGATTCAAGACCTGATCCAGAGCGGCATCGACGAAGGCGCGACCCTGATCGCTGGCGGCCCCGGCCGTCCGGCCGAGCTCAACCGCGGCTACTATGTCCGCCCGACCGTCTTCGCCAACGTGACGCACGACATGCGCATCGCGCGCGAAGAAATCTTCGGGCCGGTGCTGTCGATCATGCCTTACGACACGGTCGAGCAGGCGATCGAGCTGGCCAACGACACCGTCTTCGGCCTCGCCTCCTACATCCAGGCCAAGGACATCGAGAAGGCGCGCCAGGCCGCGGCCCGCATGCGCTCCGGCAACGTCTATATCAACTATCCGACGTGGGACGCCGGCCTGCCCTTCGGCGGCTACAAGCAGTCCGGCAACGGCCGCGAATATGCCGAATACGGTCTCGAGGATTTTCTGGAGATCAAGGGCATCGCGGGATACGCGGCGGCGGAGTAGGCGGAGCAGAGGCCGGCGCAGGCAGATAGGGAAAGGGCGCGATCTCGGCTTCGCCATTTGCCATGAGCCGCTTGCCGCGACAGCCGATCAGCTCTTCCTCGCCGCCTTCTTACCCGCGCCTTGCCTCGATGATGCCCACCATGGCGCGGGTGAATTCGACCACGCTGTTTGCCGTGATGGCGGCATTGTCGGGGCTCTGGCCGATTTGCTCGGCTGCTCCGCAGCACGAGCGGCGGATGAGGTCGTAATGAGCAAGTCTTTCATCGTCCGGCAACGCCGCCAGGTTCAAGGCTCGACGGTGAAGCATGCGCAACAGCTGCGCCAGCGCTGTTTCGACGCTCATGCGTTTGGCTCCGCATCGGTCGAACGTCTCGGCACATAAAGCGCCGGATCGTCGATCAGGGGGCGGTTCTCGTCCCCGATCCGGCAAGGCTGCGCCTTAGTCGTTAATACATCGTTGATCGCTAATATGATCGGCGAAGCCTTTGGGGCGGATTCCCGGATGCTATCGGATGCGGCGGAGGCAGATCATCCCCGCGCGGTACGGCTAACATCCTCGACATTTCAAAATCTAACGATCGGCAAAATGCACCAGTAAGGATGCTTGGTAAGGGTTGATTCAACCCTTGCTGGTATGTAAAAGGTGGCGGCTCCGGCCAGGGGTAGGGTTGCCTGAAAGCCGGAGCCGCCTGCGCGGCCGATGGGTAGTGTCCGCGCTGTCCCAGAATAGGACAGCGCGGTCTACGATTCGTTAATTCGCTAATATATCGTCGTATGGGAAGCTCGCGGACAGCGATGCCGGCAAACGACATATCCCAAGCAATTGAATTCTCACACGAAGTTCTAGCTGCAAATCTGGATTCGAACCAGGACCGGCGGAGTTAATAGTCCGCTGGTCTACCCGTTCCTATCACCAGCAACGCTGCCAGCTCCCAGATAAGATCCACCATGTCTTTGGCCTTCTTTTCGGGGGGCGTTGGGATCGAGTAGGGATGGTGATGGGGTCGACAGACCGGCCCGGCCGTCATCCTGAATGATGATTGCCTCGATGCACTTCGTCGCCCAATGCTCAAGCCCTTTGCCATGGTTAACGAGTCATGGGCCGGCGGGACCTTCATAAAGACTTTGCTAATATTAGAAAGAAGACAAGCCGTTCAGCGGAACAAGCCTCGCTGAACGCAGTTCGGTGCGACGTGGCGTCGGCTATTGCCGTCGCGTTGGGAGACAGCAGCGCAAGCGAACCCGACAGGAAGCCAAGCCTTCGCAAGGCCTCTCGCGAGCTGCCAAGAAATGAGTGGAACATCACCCCTAGGTGCGCAATGACTACCTCCAAACACATTTCAACGTTCGACCTCGATCAGTTGCGAGAAGCCTTCAAGCAATTGACTCGCGAGCAAGGCATCACAGCCGAAGAACGGGACGTATACGCCCAGCTTTTCCTGAAGCAGACCTGCGCCCCAGTTTTTCCGCTCGGGCCTGAACGGCGGCCGATTCAGGCTTGGAGTTAGCTTGGCGGCTGGTGTGCCGCATCGACGGTTGCGGGTCCACGGCAGCTTCCCGCAAAGTCCGGCGACACACTTGCGCCAAGCCAGGCTTGTCCGTCGAGATCATGGCCCGAACGCCGCTGCAGCTCTGCGATGGATCACCAGATGGTGGGCCGGGGGGCCCCAACTGATCTGGACGCCCTATGAAGCGGCGCTAAATCAAGCCGATGCGGGTTGCGTTCAGTATATTTACTTTTCTTTTTTGCACCGCCTCTCTTCAGGCCCAGGAGTGGCAGCCGTTTGGGGTCCGGCAACTGGGCTTCACATTCGATGTTCCGCCTGGTTTCGTCCTCACCCAGCATTCGGATCAGGGTGCTGCATTCCAAGGCGAACAAGACGCGTTTCTTGCCGTGTGGGGCGCCAGACTTGGAAGAGCCAGCTTTCGGGCCGAGATCGAGCATCGCATGCTGGAAGACGAAAAGGCCGGCTGGAAGTTGACGTACCGGCGCCTGACCTCGACCTGGGCCAGCTATTCAGGGATCAACAACGGCGAGATCCGATATGTTCGCGCCATCAGGGTCTGTGATGACCGCGCCGCGCTTTTCACGATCAACTACAGCAGATCGGAGAAAACGCCTTATGATCGGATCATTGTGCGAATGGTAAGATCCTTAAGGGCCGAAGGCTGCTAGCCTTAGGCCCAGGGTGGGTTTCGATCTGCATTGCCGGCATGCCCTGATGCTATTTTTTACGAGCGACACGCATTTCAATGATGCCCGCATCCTACGGATTGACCGGCGGCCTTTCGCATCGCTTGCCGAACATGACGAAGCGCTGATCTCTTTCTGGAACGAGACCGTCACGCCTGACGACGAGGTCTGGCATCTTGGCGACTTCGCGCGCCACGGCAAAGCAGGCGGGGAGGCACTTCTGTCGCGCCTCAATGGGCGCAAGAACCTGATCATCGGCAACAATGACCCGGACGAAACGACCGCCGCCGACGGATGGGCCAGTATTCAGCATTACGCGGAACTCAGGTTCAATGGGGTGCTTCTCATCCTGTGCCACTATCCGTTCCGCACCTGGAATCAGATGGGCAAGAAGTCGATCAATTTGCACGGTCACTCGCATGGGAAGCTTAAGCCGCTTCCACGCCAGTACGACGTTGGCGTAGATGCTTGGAACTTTCGGCCGGTCCCGCTTCCAGCATTGATCCAAAAAGGCGGTGCCCGGGCGCAAGCTTCGCTAGCTTAAAGTAGGTCAGCCGGCCAGCGAGAGCATCAGGGGCGGCCGTTCTTTTGGACCGCGCTAACCGAACACCCGAGTCCTTCATCATCGACGGCGAGATGATCACGCGGGATCCCGACGGACGGCCGAACTTCCATGCCATCCATTCGCGCATGACCTGGAACGCCCAGGCTCGCCTTCGTCGCTTTCGACCTTCTCTCCTCAACGGCGAGCACATTCGTGCTCTGCCGCTGATCGAGCGCAAGGCGAGGCACTGGAAACTGATCAAACCGTAAGACGGGGCGCTCACACGGCGCGATCCGGCGCGAAGACCGAGATCGCCTTGGGGTGAACCTTGAAATGGGCCGGTGTCGACGTGACGATCTCGCCATCGGTGTTGACCGGCATCGCCTTCCGCGTCTCGATGTCGAACTCGACGCACCTGGCCGTGCGCACCTCACGCCATGCGCCATGCGTTCCAGAACGGAAAGAGCGGAGCATCAAAGCCAGCTTCCAGAGGTTCGTCATTTCCAAGCTATAGAGATCGAGATGTCCGTCATCGATTTCGGCCGTTTCTTCCACCACGTTGCCGCCGCCGTAGTGCCGACCGTTTCCAACCGCGATCTGGTAGGTTTCCACCTCGATCGCCGCGCCTTTCTCGGTAATCTTCGCGTGAAACCGCGCGGCCCGGGTCAACACTTTCATCGCCGCCAGCGCATAGCCCAGCCTGCCGAAGCGCTTCTTCAGTGCGGGGTCAAGACCCTGCGCCAGTTCGGTGCTGAGTCCGATACTTGCGACGTTGAAAAAGGCATGACCGTTGACCGTCCCGACATCGATCAGCCGAGTCCGGCCGCGCGCGATCACATCGGCGGCCTGCAGGAGATCCATCGGAATGTTGAGCGTGCGAGCAAGGTCATTCGCCGTCCCCATAGGAATGATGCCCATCGGCAGGCCGCTTTCCATGATCGCCGTCGCCGCCGAGGACACCGAACCATCACCACCGCACACGACCACAAGATCGGCCATATGGCGTAAGCGAACGATGTCTCGCGCGATTTCAGGCAACGCCTCGAACATCTCAACAGTGACGGAAAGCCGACCTCGCCCCAGCCGCTCCACAATTGGCGCGAGCATCTCCTGGCCGCGCCGAGCCTTGGGATTGAGGAGCAGCAACGCGCGCCTTTTGGCTGCTTCGCTCATTCAAAGATCGGTCCGACTGATCATGGCTCAACGCAAATAGGGTGGCTGCTTCCGGATTTCGACCGCAAACCGACGCGAAACGTCACACCTGCCCCGCCTATGGCGCGCGGTTTCTAAGCGACGGAGAGCGTAGCGCGCCTGCGGCGTCGGATAATTCGCGGGCAAAAGGTCCACATTGGCTATGGCGAAGCGCTTTCTTGAGAAGGCGGGCTGAAGCGATCCGCTTTTTGCAGTAGGACTCCCGAGGAGCGAGAGAGCCGCCTTGGCTAGTGAAGTTTGTCCTTGGAAGGTTTGGCGGCCGACTCGCTCAAGATTTCTTTAAGCGCTTGCTCCAGCTCCAGCCCGAGCCCGATAATGGGCTCGGGAATCGCAATCACGTCATTCCGGCCCGCCACCACTTGCGTCTCGGCCGAAAGCTCCGAGACTGCTTTACCGGCCGATTTCGATAGCAGTCGCGACAGGTGCTGCCGCTGCAATGCGTGAACCTCTTCCAACAGGCTCAGGAGCCTCAATGCATCCTCGATCGGCAGCCTGCTGGTTCTGAGGCAGGCAATCCGCTCGTGCTGACGTGCGATGTGCCGCTCGCCCTGTCGGACGTGGCGCCGCGCCATGCTGATGTGGTCGTGGAGAAGCATTGCCCACAACGCGAAATCCCCCGCGTCGTTCCGTTGTGGTTTTGAGGCGCAAATCACAAAGGTTAATGCAGCGAGTTTCTTGCCCGCTTACATGCAGCAAGGCCGCAGTCTGCTCAAGCTTGTCGGTGCCGGTCGGATGATGAGAAGGGAATCTGATGAAGGCAATGAAGAGGGAAAATCGTCGCCGCTTGCTGATCCAACTCCGCCAGCAGGAGATGCGCTATCTAGAGCTGATCGACCAGACGCGAGTGATGATTGCCAAGAGCTCCAGACTGGTCGAGCAATCCAGAAAACTCCTGTTGGTTCAGCGCAGCGGCGCATGCAAGACCAAGCCGGCAATTGTCAGTCTGCCGCCATCCCGACGGTATCGCGTTCGCTGTAGCGCAGACCGCTCGGGCTGACCCCGCGCTCGGGCGCGCTTATTATCCATCTAGGGAGGCGTACCGTCTTGCCGGCGAAGGGGTACGTCACCTTTTCGTCCCTCGAATGAAAGGCGACGAGATACGCTGGCCCGCCGAGCCGGAAATGACGGCAAAACCAAGCTCTGGTTCCCGCGTGGCTCCTCTGTCCACCCCTCGGGCGGGACTCTTTGCAACTCAGTGATTTTCGCTTAGCCGCATTGTCTGGCGCCAAGCGGCCTTCGAACTTGGCCATGTTCAGCAGTGTTAATCTAAGCTTGTCGTTCGCCAGCTTGCGGCTAAGCTTGCAGTATTGGGGAAGACAGGGAAACAGATTTGCCTCGTCGATCGGTACGAGCCCATCTGCTTGGACTAATCGCAGCGGCCGTGTTGCCGGTCTGGCTGTTTGCTGCCTATCTGTTCGTTGCCTACGCCCTGCATGAGCAGTCTCGTATCGAGCAGGAGGCGCTTTGGATTGCTCGTCAGGTGTCGCTGGTCGTTGATGGCGAACTCGTCAATCTCAAGACCCTTCTGGAAGGGCTCTCCAAGTCGCCTGCTCTCGCCAATGATGATCTGCAGGCTTTTAGCAACGAGGCGAGCCGCCTCGTCCAGGGTACGGATCAGGTAATCACGCTGCGTGATCTCGGTGGCCGCGCCTTGGCAAGCACTCAATCCGCCAAGGGCTCCGAGCCTTCGGCCGAACCGCTGACGCCCGAGGAGCGCGAGCACCTGGATCTTGCTGGCGTGCTGGTCAGCAACGTGTTCGCCGCGCCGCGATCGAACGCATACCGGATCGCGGTCACCAGACAAGTGTCGGGCTCGAAAGGCCAGTCGTTGCTGCTTTCGATGTCGGTCCCGACGGAACGCATTCGCCTTGCTATGCTGCCCGCGGTCCCAGCGGGGTGGACGGTCGCTGTCGGTGATCGTGAGGGCAACTACGTTGCAAGGTCCAAGTTGCATGGTGAGGTGACCGGCAAGCCCGGTTTGCCGGAATATTTAGCAAAGGTCGTCGGCCGCTCCGGTACGTTCCGATCTCGCAATTTCGAAGGCACCACGCTGCTGGCCGGGTACTATCGATCGCCCTATTCGGACTGGTTCTACACCGCCAATGTTCCGCTTTCTGATGTTCAGGCACCTCTCTGGTGGTCTCTCGCACAGATTGGCGCAACAGGCCTAACTGCGCTGCTTTTTTCGCTCACTCTGGGCTACGTGGTTGGTAAAACCTTCACCAAGGCGACAGTCGACCTCGCCGCGCGCGCCGATTCGCTCGGCAAAGGGAGCGAGGTCAAACCTATGTCGACGTCTGTCGCCGAGTTCGACACGATTGCCCAAGCCATGATCAAAGCCGGCCGTGCAATCGCGGAACGCACGCGCGAGTTGGAAACCGTTCTGGATACGGCGCCGGTGGCGGTCTGGTTCACCTATGATCCGCAAGCGCGACAGGTGATCCGCAACCGGTTCGCGGCGGAACTGATGGGCCTATCGACGGAGTCCCGGAGATCCTTTGGGACGCCCGACTTGGTGATCGAAACGCTGGCGTACAAAGACGGCCAGACCATCAGCCGGGAAGACCGTCCGCTGAGCAGAGCCATGCGCGGCGAGGAAACTGACAGTGAGGAATTCGCCTATACGCTGCCATCCGGGGTGCAACGTTACCTGCTTTCTAGCGCGCGGCCCGTCCGCGATGCGGCAGGCTCGGTAATAGGCGCTGTCCAGATCAGCCTCGACATCTCCGAGCGCAAACGGAGTGAGGAGCAGCGCCAACTGTTGGTCAATGAACTAAACCACCGGGTCAAGAACACGCTGGCCGTAGTTCAGGCAATCGCGAGCCAGACCATGCGCAGCGCAACCAGCCTCGCGCTCGCAAAGGAGGCGCTTTCGGCCCGGCTGGTTTCGCTGGCACAAGCGCATGATATCCTCACCCGGGAGAATTGGAGCGGTGCCGATCTCAGCACGCTCATTGCCGCCTCGATCGACCCGCATGCCTCTCTCGATCGGTTCGATCTCACAGGCGAGCCGGTTTGGTTGCGCTCGAACGTGGCGCTTTCCTTCGCGCTGGCCATTCATGAACTTACCACGAACGCCATCAAATATGGGGCGCTCTCCAATCCTACCGGATCGGTCTCGATCTCGTGGCGGTTGGAATACGTCGATGGGGGCCGAATTCTGGTCCTGGAATGGTGCGAGGAAGGCGGCCCGCCGGTCGTGCCTGGCAAACACGGCTTTGGTACGCAACTCCTGCAGCGAGTGTTCGACAGCGAAAGAACGGGCGGGGTTGAGCTGGTCTACGATCGCTCCGGGCTGCGTTGCATTTTTAAGGTGGGATTGGACCGCAGCAAGTAGCGTAAGTGCCGACGCAAACACCAGACGGCGACGAGACCCGCGACGTCTTTCAGCACTACCACCTAGGAAGAATGGAGAGTTTGGCCCGGGAATTTAGGGGGTGCCTGTTCCGACAACTTCCAAACGTCTAATATGCCCAAATGCAGCGGTGTCGCATCGCCTTCGGTCCGTTCGTGCTCGATCCCGACATGGGGACGCTTCTTAAAGACCAGATCCCGATCACTGTTGGGCATCGTGGGCTGACGCTGCTTGCTGCGCTTACCGCACGGCCCGGTGAGATCCTGACGAAGGCCGAGCTGATGGACGCTGCCTGGCCGGGCACCGCCGTTGAGGAAGGCAACCTTACCGTCCAAATCGCGACGCTGAGAAAGGCACTCGGTCCGGCTGATAACGGCGGTGAGTGGATCGCCACAGTGCCTCGCCTCGGGTACCGCTTCACGGGGACTGTCGAGCCGGTGGCGAGCGCGTCCTACGGAGCGATCCCACCGCCCGGCAAGCCGTCGATCGCGGTGCTGCCCTTTGTCAACTCGGGCGGCGATCCGGACCAGCAGTATCTCAGCGACGGCATAACCGAGGACATAATTACGGAGCTGGCCAGGTTCCGCTCCCTGCTCGTCATCGCACGCAATTCATCGTTTCAGTTCCGTCACCCCGCATTGGACACTGCCGAAGCCCACCGCAAGCTCGGAGTTCGCTACCTCGTCGCAGGCAGCATACGAAAGCTCGGTGATCGCATTCGGATCACCACACAATTGATTGATGCCGCCACCGGCACCCACCTTTGGGCCCAACGGTACGACCGGGCCCTCAACGACATCTTCGCATTGCAAGACGAGGTTGCGGCTCTTATCGCCTCGATGGTCGAAGGCCAAGCCGAGGCCGATTCTGCGAGCCGCAGCAGACGCAAGCGTCCGACCGATTGGGACGCATACGACTACTACCTGCAGGGGCGCGCGCACTTCTACCGATATGAACTGGACAAGGCCGAGCCCCTCTTCGCGCAGTGTATCAAGCTCGATTCGGCATTCGCTCAAGGTCACGCCTTCCTGGCGCAGGCCCTCGTCGGCAGATTTTGGTACGACAACGATCTGCGGTCGCTACAGAAGGCCTGGGACGCCGCTCGAACGGCGCTCGCTCTCGACAGGAGCGATGGCGTCTGTCATCAGAGCATGGGGCTGGTGCTTACCCACATGCGCCAACACAGCGATGCGGGAGTGCATTTCGAGCGAGCGCGCTCGTTGAACCCGCTGGACGTGAACATAGCGGGGGATTACGCAAGCTGGCTCAACTACGGCGGACGGGCCGAGACGGCGCTCGACGTGCTCGAAACAGCGCTCCTGCGCGACCCGGTACCACCGATGTGGTTCTGGGAGGTGAAGGGTAGCTCCCTGTTCCTGCTTGGAAGGTACTCCGAAGCCGTCGCTTCGTATCAGAAGGCTGGCGACCAATTCTTCGTCCATGCTTTCCTCGCAGCGTCTTACGCACATTTGGGCGAGACGGAGAAGGCGCGCGCTGAAGTCGAGGAGGCACTGACCAGGAAACACGACCTGACTCTCCGGCTGATTTCAAATCTCCCGTTCGCCGACCATGTCGCGCTCGGGCTTTTCACATCAGGCTTCAGAAAGGCGGGTTTTCCCGCCTGAACGCACCCCAGGGAAGGCTACGTTCACACTCGGAGGGGTGGATGCTTTCCCATCTCTCAAATTTGAATGCGGGTGCAGCTCGTGCGGCCCACAATAATGCATGCCGAACTATCTGTTCGAAGTCTTCCGAAATGGGCAAAGCCTCGGCGATGCTTGGGTCGACCTCGGCAATCTCACCGACCTGCGACGAGAAGCGCTGAAGGCGCTTCACGATATCGCTGCAGACGAAATCGCCTCAAGCGACTTGGATGAGACTGTGACCGTTGCCGTTCATGACGAAGCCGGCAGGCCGGTATATTCCGCAAGTCTCACCGTCTCGCAGCCGTTGCCCGCCTTCAACGGCTAGGAGTCGTCCGCTCATCCTCCAGCGGCAGGAACGCGCCCGGTCGCAGCGAAGCCGGAACTGGTAGTTTGATGAGTGTGGGGGAAAGACGGCAGCGGAAGAGAGCCTTTCCTGCTGCTGATCCATCGGCCGCTCGCCGCCCTGCGCACGCGAGTGGCGTTCCTCTGCAGCATATTGGCTTGGAAGACCGACCAGCCGGTTGAGCCTGAAGCCGCACATTATTCACCGTGGTGATGAGTGTTTCTGCGTTTTCCAAATTGGACGCGTACAACCTTTTTGGGCGATGGTTCGTTCAGAACGCCTCTGCTCTCAACGCCACCAGCGAAGCAGGGCTGCGTGCCTGACGACCGATGGAGCAGACATCGATGCCTGTCGGGAACGCGCGATCGGGCCCACGCTGCAGCGGACCTCGATTGCGGGCTGGAGGCAGAAGGCACTGCTTGCCCAGGGAAGTTGAATAGGGAGTTGGTCGGCTCCCCTAAGAGTTGCCTTTCGACCAAGGAGCGATCGATGAAGTCGGCTTTCCGGTACCTGATGTTCGCCATGGCCTTGCTGTCGCCAGCGGGAATGAATGCAGTCCAGGCAGCGGACGCTCAAATGCCACTCGTTGTTGCGAGGCCCCGGGAACCCTCCATCACCACGAGCACGTCCGAGACGACCGGCATGTCCCGGGTCAACGGCCAGAGCGGTACGGTGCTCCATGTGAATGCGACGAAGCCTGGATTGCATGCCGTGTGCTGCGGCTTGAGCCGCACAAACACGTCATGCCGCTGTCGCACCTCGATTCCCGCTTCGCGACGATCCTGTCTGGAACCTTCTACGTTGCGTTTGACGACACATACGACGCAACCAAGCTCAAGGCCCTTTCGCCTGGCGGCATCTACACTGAACCGGCCTAGGCAAAGGTTCGGTTGCCAAATGGTGTGAGTAAGAAAACCTGAAGGGTTGAGGCGACCTACACGCGTCATTGGTTTGCCTCAGGCATTGTTTCATGATTGCACTCGTCCGCATTGCCCTCAGCCGGCCCTACACGTTCATCGTGTTGGCGCTGCTGATCCTGATCATCGGCCCGCTCGTGACCCTGCGCTCGGTGTGCCCCCACACCCAGCGGCGGGCTAAGGTGACCGGCGCCTTTTCTCGTGGGGGAGAATTGCCTGAGAGCCCGGCGCCGGCCTAGCGACTAGTGGTCCGCCGCATATGCAAGATAGCTAATTTCTACCTCAAAAGGACATGGTGTGATCGCGGAACCTCTTTGGCAATCGCCCTGGCGATCAGGAATAATCCTCACCGGTGCGGCGACCCCAATTTGCGAGGATCGCCATGACAATGAAATTTCCCTTCACGGAAGACACACTCGGCAAAAGCTGGAGGCCGGGACGGGTCTTTCTGTCTATTGCCTCACTTGCCGGCGGTCGGCGGTATTGGACGTTGCCGCACTGGTGAAACGGCTCGGGCCAGACCATAAATGCCTGCTTTGCGTACCAGTTGATGGGATCGCCTACAGGACTGTTGTTCGATGGCGCAAGAGTGATCGCGTAGGCGTTGAATTCAAGGGCACCGAGCCAAAGCCGAAGTTCCATTACGGTTGAATGCCGGCTCCGGCCTTCCTGTCTCTAGTGGCAGAAATGTCACGCAATCTGAATATGCAGCGCTTCAACTAGGGCGCGCTTATGATCCCTCTTACCGAGGCGTACCGTCTTGGCTGCGAGGGATGCGGGGACCACTGGAGCGCTCGCTGCGGCAACGCAGCGGGCGCTTCGCATGGGAGCGATGGCGATGTGCACCAGAGCAGGGCTAGCATCCGGCTTCCGGGCTTTCTGTCAGCTCACTCTCCGGCTGGACCGCCAGCGCGCGGTCTCGATGTCGTCGCGGGAAATCCCCATGTCGCTGAGCATGTCGTCCGGTGAGTCGCTCAGATCGTCAGTTGCCTTCAATAGCGCCCTCTGATCGGCTCGGCGACCAAACCAATCGACAACGGGACCAGCTACGACTAGAGGAAGGTTCATAAGCATAGGAAGGTTCACAAGCATCAGGGCACTCCCTTCACCGCTGCACAAGCTAGGCCGATGCGCCAGGAGCGTCTGTGACAGGACTCACAGACCCGTTAGTGCCTGCTAATTCAAGAACGTGCCGAGAACATCACGGCCATTCCGTGTTCCATGGAGTGAGCGGGAATGTTTTGCAATGCACGGAAAACAAGGACTTAGGTGAGAGCGTGTTGCAAATGTGATGTAACCACGGTCCGGAGACCATGTTTTCATCTAAGGCATTGTTCTGCTTGAATATTTCGTTGGCTGGGGAACCTGGATTCGAACCAGGACTAACGGAGTCAGAGTCCGTGCAAGTCCGTTGTTTTTATTCTACTTTTTGCCCATTCTGTTGCAGTTCAGTTGCAGTTAGTTGAAAGACGGGACTAGTCGTCAATAGTCGACGTTTGTTGATGAATCCGCTCTCCGTTCATCTTGCGGGCGCTTCTTCGTTGTAAAGTTGCAGTGAAATCCGTTAGTGTGCTTCTCCAGGACACAGGAGAAACAGCTATGTCAGTGCGGCAGCGTAAGGGGACGGATAAGTGGTGCCACGACTATTTCGATGGCAACGGCAAGCGCCACCAAATGCTCTACCGCACCAAGAAGGAGGCGAAGGAGGCTGAGGCGAAGATCCGGATGGAGCTAAAGGGGAACACGCATGTCCCCGATATCGATTCCATCACCGTCAAAGAGGCCGGTGGGCTATGGATGGAAGCATGCGCTGATCTAGAGCGCAGCACGCGTGACCAGTACCAGGGGCACCTGGACAACCATATCTATCCGAACATCGGCAAGACGAAGCTCAACAAGATCGGAGTGCCGTTCGTCTACGACTTCCTTCGCAAGCTACGCGAGCAGGGCCTTTCCGAGCCAATGGTGCGCGCGGTGAGGGTAAGCCTCGGGGCGCTGCTATCAAACGCCCAGAAGCAGGGGAAGGTCATCTTTAACGCCGTCAAGGAGATGGGGCGCGACAGCAAGCCGAAGCGCGACAGCCGACATAAGAAGCGCCTCAAAGTCGGCGTCGATATTCCCACCACCGAGGAAGTGAAGCGCATTATCGAAGCCGCCGAAGCTGGTCGGCCGCGCGTCTTCCTTCGTGTCGCTGCGCTCACTGGCATGCGGGCAAGCGAATTGCGCGGCCTCATCTGGGACGCGATCAATCTGACGAAAGGCGAGATCGAGGTGGCCCAGCGTGCAGACGCGTACGGCGCTATTGGCTCGCCAAAGTCGAGCAGCGGCAAACGCACTTTACCTATCGGGCCGAAGGCGATTGCCGAGCTTCGCGAATGGAAGCTTGCCTGCACCTCGCGCGTCTTCGTCTTTCCGAGCATTGCGGGGAAGAACAAGGGCGGCGTGATGAACCATTCCAATATCATCAAGGACTGGTGGCACCCTGCCCAGATGAGCGCTGGCGTGACGATCGACACTGGCGAGGTCGATGCTGAGGGCCAGCCTATCCTCGCGCCGAAGTATTCAGGCCTCCACGCGCTGCGCCACTACTTCGCGAGCTACTGCATCAACGCGAAAGAGGACGACGGGCTTGGGCTCGCGCCGAAGCTCGTGCAGGAGCGCTTGGGCCACTCGTCCATCGTCATGACACTCGACGTGTACGGCCATCTGTTCCCAAAGGGCGATGCGAGTGCTGAGCTTGCGGCAGCGGAGGCGGCTCTTTTCTAAGCTGCTTCGGCCAAAGCCGCCGCCTGTAGCGCGACAAGCATGCGTGCCGCCCCAAGTGTGCGGGCGGCGCGATGCTTGCTGCGTGGGGCGGCCTAGTGGGAGGAGTACAGGGCCATCACGGCGAGGAGGTAGGAAAGGCCAATCAGGAGGTAGGCGATCTGGAGAGAAGTCATCTTGGGGCGAATCCCTGGTTGAAGATGACCCCCTATATACACCGCCGTTCCTCGCGAATTTCCACTTATCTGCAACAGTGTCCCCAATCGAGCGCTTGATTCACGCTTTTCACAGAAAAGATTTTTCTGTTCACAGGGACGCCGCTTGACAGGTTTTTTCGCTTGTCTCGAAGCAGGCAACTACCAGTCGCTCTACCAACTAGGAATGTTGTCCTACTGCTGTTTTCGTCCGAACAAGGACGCACCCAGACAGGAGAACAGCAATGCCCAAGACGAAGAAAGAGATCGCCCAGAAGGCACCCACCAAGAAGAGCCAGGTTGAGGAAATGCTGCGCGAGGGCGGCGTGTCCGTCGCCGCTATCGCTGAAAAGCTTTCAATCAGCCGGCAGGCCGCCTACTCGCTGATCGGCGACGTGAAGCGCAGCGGTGTCGCTATCAGCGGCACGATGCGTGATGGCGCGATGCACTACAGCGTGGCCGAAGCCAAGAAGCCCAAGGCAAAGGCCGCCCGCACGTTTGGCAAGGGTGCGAGCGTCAGCGCCGCCCCAGAAGCGAAGTGAAATAGCCATCAGACGGAGGGGCGCGGCGTTTCCCTCGGAAGCCCGCGCCCTCGTCGCTGTCCAGAAAGCTCTCCACCAGCCCTTCGACCGAGTTCTGCACGCCGTCGCGCGTCGCGACAACCACGCCGCCGCCGAACTCATAGCTCTCATCGACCTCGAACGTCGTGTTTCCCGATAGGATCGCAATAGCGCCCTCGATTAGCTTTTCCGGGATACCAGCCGCTTCGCAGGTGCTATGCAAGGTGGCGTCGATCTTCTCCTGTTTGCGTGCCTGCTTCTCAGCCGCTATGGCCGCTTCACGCTTTACTGGCAGCTCGGCAAGCTGTGCTTCAAGTGCTGCAATCTCAGCCGTACCATCGCGAATGACATCAGCAACGCTGGTCGAGAGCCTGAAGCCCTTGCTCGGGTCGTCCTCCTCAAGATAGGCGGCGCGATAGGCTTCCGGAATCCCATCCAGCGCGTCTGCAGCGATGCGTCGCGGCAACCGCAACAGCTCCTCCTGATAATGCACCGGGACATAGTAGTTGCTCGGGTCTGGTGCGTGCACCGGTCTCATTGCTTTAGCCATGGTCATGCTCCGCTTGCATGAGCAGCGGCGGCATCAGCCTCGCGCGCCGCGATTGCCGCCTGCCGTGCGAACGGCGTGTCCATGGCCGACTTGATGATGCCAACAAACAGGCGGCCGGACTTCTCCATCGCCTCCACCGCTCGTTGCAGGCGTTGCAGGCGGGCGTAGTCGGCGCTGTGGAAGTGCTGTCGGTAGGCATGGCGGATGCCCTCCAGCTGCGCTTCACCCAAGCCACTAACCATGGCAGGCCTGCGCAGGATGGCAGCGATGACAGTCTCGTCGCCTTGGGCCTTCGCCTGTGCGATAGCGTCGGCGCGTTCCTTGTCGCCCATCGACGCCAGCGCGCGCGTGATGTCGCTCTCGATGGACAGCGCCACGCTATCCTTTGGCGGCGGTGGCGAACTGGTTCGCTTCTCGATGTTGGCAATTTCCGCCATGGCCCGCGTCCGCGCGACGTCCAGCTGCGCAGCGACACGCTCCCCGGTTTTTGATGCAGCACTGGCGACGCGCACCACATTGGCTTCGGGCGTCATCGTTTTATCCGCCATCGCAGCTTTTTCCAAGTTGGCAAGCATGCCTGCCTGCTCGCGCGCCAGCCTCACCGCGTTTGCCAGCCCATCAAAAACGGGGTCAGCGACAGGGGCGCCAGTCGTCGGGTCGATCTCCGCGTGCCGGTTGACGAAAGTTTCATTCAGGTCGGCGGGAATTTTCAGTGCCATGTTACTTCTCCATCAGACGTTTGGAATTTTCGATCACCAGCATCCAATAGTTCAGGCGTACAACGGCGTGGCTGATGTCGATAAAGCCGACGCCCGTGAACTGTCTGCGGCGTGGTGCCAACATGACGCGCGCAACGTCGCCGCCTCGTTCGAAGCTCATAAACTCGCCCTTGAAACCATCGACCAGCACTTTGTCACCGGACTTGAAGGCCGGTCTCGAAATCTGTCGCACCCGTTTTGGATCACTGAGGATACTTGAGTATGTCCCTGAACTGTTTTTGCGGACCAGCTTGACGCGCTGCCGGTCTTCGATGAACCCACTCACCGCATACGTGGTCCACATCGGCCCTATCGCCACAGTGACAACATCGCCGATTTGGAGGTCGGCCATCAGACTTCCTCCGGCCGAGCTATGCGCGATTGGATAGAATCGAAATCGATGGGTGGCTTGCCCTCGCGATCCCTCATCACAAGCAAGCTGAATTGCCAGCGCCACAACGTGAGATTTTCAATGCGGCCGTCATCGCAATCGCGCTGCAAGAAAACGAACAGCTCAGCGAGGGCGCTTGGCGCTTTGGCCAACGCCTTGCCGTCTACCGTCTCAACAAACGGATGGGGCGGCCACGGAGCGGGAATCGCGAAATAGAGCGCGTCTTGCTTGAGGAGCGTCAGGCTGCTGTCCAGATAGCGCGCTGACGTGTAGCCGACTTCGAAGTCGTTGCTTCGATGCCCCCGCTTGAGGTCGCATTCGGGGCGCAACGTGAACAGCAATTCAGTTCCATTGTCTCGAACCAGAAACAAATGGCGTCCGCTGCAAAGGCACTCATAAGCACCGTCTTCGACAGCATAGCCGATAATCCAGATGTGCCCACGCTTTGATCGAATGATGTCGCCTGCTCGCATGGTTGCTCTCAAATCGGTATGACTTTGGTTTTGGTGACGGTGTGCAGAGTCGGGCGCGTCACCATGTTGAGGACGCCTGCCGCCGCGTTTGCGAGATCGTCATGTCCCCCAGGTGGATGGTCGATGCTTTCGCGTCCCCCGCGCGCCACGCGCCGCTCAAGGCTCACGAGCTGATTGACCAGCCGTTGATTGTCCAGAAGATCGACGCTGCCGTTGTTCAGAGCAGGGAGTAGGTCGAGATACAGTTCGGAACGCGACTTATCCGCCAGCCTGTACTCAATCCCCTGCTTGCGGAACGCTTCGCGCGGCCACTCCCCAGCGTATCGGTCACCCTCGACGCTGCTGATTTCATATGTCTTGAGGAAGTCGGCGAACTTCTTCACCACGCTGTCGGGCGAGAACGGTGGCCGCTCCTCAAGCAGCGCGTCCAGCAGCGCCATGTCGCCATCAAGGTGAGCGATACCCAGTGTCATGGCGTCAGAACTGCCGCCTGACGGATCCACAAACGCGACGTAGCTGCCACAGCGCGCCTTTTCGGGCTTCCGCACGGACAGGTCGGTGCGTATGCAGCGCTCCACAACGTCAAGGCTGACAAAGGCCTCAATGTCCTCGCGCCATTCCGCCAAATATTCAGCTTTGGCGCTGGAAGCGTCGCGTTCCATTGCTTCATCAACCACGCGCTGCGGCAATGTTGGATTCATCGCCCGGGTTGATGCTCTCCAGACGAGCGGCGTCTGATCCTTGCCCCAGAAGCGCTTGAAGGCGGCGAACAGCTCGCCCCTCCGGGCATATGGCGAACTGGCGCAGATCAACATACTGCCCGGGATCGTCGCTAGCCCAGGGCGAACAGCGGCAAGGATTTCAAAGTCGGGGTTGGCGGAATCATCGTTCGTCCGCCAAAACGCAACTTCGTCACCCAGCACAGCGGCGAACGTATATCCGCGGGTGGAGCGAAAGCTGGCGGTGCCTATCTCAATCGTGACGCTGTTCGACAGGTCGAAGCTTTCCGCATTCGAGGTGACGAGCATCTTGCTCAGCAGGGGGATGCCCTCAAGCATTGCACGCACATATCTGACGATGATGCGGGCCTGCTTCCTGTCGGCGGCAATGACAAAGATGGTTGCCCGTTCGCCCGGTGCGAGGAATTCCCGATAGGAGCGGAAGCACCCGAGGAAGACGGCGATAAGGGCCATCGCGAAGCTCTTGCCACCACGCCGCCCAACGATGAGCCAAGCTTCGTCCGATGGCGAGGAGGGCGGCTCGCTTCTCCCGGTGTGCTCGCGGTACAGGGCGAGCTGGGCATCGTCCATTGGCAGTGCGAACAGAGCGGCGAGGAAGGCGAACCATGCCGCGTATGTCTCGCGCTTCCTGAACCACGGAGCGAACAGGTTGGGGTCGGCGGATGCTTGAAGGATGTTCATGCGCCGCTCTGCTCTGCCATGTACTGGTCAAGCGTCGGCAGGATGTCTTTCGCTCGGCGCTTGAGCCCAAGTGCTTCCTGATTGCGTCGCAGCGTGTTGCTGAGGCGCTGGTGCAGGTCCAGCTGCTTGTCGTCCGCCGCGCCCTCCTGCGCGAACTGCGCTTCAAGCTTCTCTATCGCCACCTGCTGCGTGGCGACGCGCTGAACAAGCCCGCGCTCCATTTCGCTAATGGCGTCCTCACCGCCCAAGTCGTGGATGATGAGCGCCATCAAATCCGACAGGCGACGCACCCAGATTGTTCGCCCGTCAACGTTGGGCAAAACGTCCCTGCCGTTCGTCGTGGCACTGCGAGCCATAGGCTTCTTGATAGCTTTCTTAGCCCTGTCCATGTCCTGTCGCTTAGCTATCTGCGTACTAGTTTGCTGCCCTGCTTGGCAGTGTAAATGCGTATGGCGCACTGCAACTGAAGTGCAACTAGAACTTTTTGCCATTATTTTCAGCAATGCTTAGAATCGCTTAGCGACGGTTGAAATCACACGGACGGACCCCAACTCCGTTAGTGCGATTGGAACTTTAGCCCAGCTGCATCGGAGCTTCATGCGGCAAGAAAAAGCACGAGATGATGGCATCTTCATCTTGCCGGGAGGAACGTATGCGGCGCGAAGATTTTGGTTCAGCCGACCTTGCCGACCCTACAGCAATGTTAAGCGCGCAGCATGCGGCTCCCAGCTGGCGCAACACTCCCAAAAGGTCGGTAAGGTCGGTAAGGTCGGTAGCAGCTTCTTGAACCCTCTGGATTTGCTGGGACTTTTCACTACCGACCTTTCGCTTTTTCGCACTGGAACAAAAACAAGGTCGGTAGCCCACCGCTAAAACGGGATGTCCTCGTCTTCGACGCCGTAGATTTCCGGCCAGTCAGTCGTCTGTTTGGACTCCCTGTCAAACCACTCTCGGCATTCCTCAAGGCGGGGCAATTCGTATCCGGGGGCAGTTGTCGGTATCGGTCGGCGCTGGCCGTCGTTGTCCTCCGCCCACTTCGTCGTTCCGACGCGCTTGTCCTTGGGCCATCCGTCGGGAAGCATCGAACTAAGGAACATACCAAGCTCGGTCTGCGTCCCTCGATGCGCCCTAGCGCCAGCGTTGCCCGAGTGTTCGAGGTAGGCTTGATACACCTTGTCCTTCACCACCTCGCGCTTCCACCCGCTAGCGCCTTCCTCATCTGTGTCGTCACCCCGCTTAAGCGTGATCTCGCCATTCCAGAGGCATTCAAACCACCACGCCGTCTTCTTATCCATGGAATGAATCTTCTGCCTAAACAGAGCGGGGGTCATCGGTGCTTGCCGTGGATTGAAATTGCTCAGGTCCAGATGCAGCAGGTCGTAGAGCATCGCTGACCGCCCTCCGTCGTCCAACTGCTTAGCTATGGCACCGAAATATTCATGGTCTTGCTGCTTCGCCTTGGATACGTCGAGGACGAAGAAGCGCCGCTCGTCCAGCCCACTTGGAACAGCCCATCGCTCGTTAGACGCGACCCAGACATGGCAATAGTTCCTCGACATGACCACATCGATCCGCTTCTTCTCGACAGGAATGAACTCGTCGGTGATTAGCCGCTTCAAAGTGCCTTCACCCTTCTTGTCACCGGCCCAGAAAGCTTCATCCAAGAACAGGATGACCGTGTCCTTGAGGTGAGCGTTGAATTTGCCGCTGACATGCTCGGGGTTTGAGACAGACACGTAATGCTCGCGCATCAGACTTCCGTGCGCATTGACGACGATGCCCTTGCCCGTGCCGCGCCCTCCCATCAGCACCACCGCAACTTCCGGGACTTGCTGCGGGCGCTGCACGGCAAAGGCCATCCAGCCAAGCAGATAGTTCAAGAATAGATGGCTGGAGCCGCATAGGTTCTCGAATATGTGGCGTTTCAGGAGCGACCAGTCGCCTTGTATCGGCTCGACGGAGTAGCCCTGCCACGTGTTGAACCAGCCTGGCGTCTCATCGCCGGGGGCGAAGGTCGTTCCGTTGAATTGGCGGCGCTGCGGATGGGCAAGCCACGCTGCGCCCTTGGCAGCGTATTTTTCGCCAAGCTGGACATAGGCGTTGCAGTAGAGGTTCTTGAAGTCGGTAAAGCTGCTGTACGTGAGGACACGCCGCTTCATCGCCGGGTCCCAATCCCGAAGGTTGAGGACGAACGCTTTGCCTGCCTCCGCCACGACAGCATGACGTTCATTCATCTCTTCGACCCATTCGGGGATAGGATGGCCCTGCTCGTGTTTCAGGACTTGCTTGGTGATGCGCTCCACATCGCTGCGCGGCAGCGGAGGGTCGCATCTCTCTGCATTGACCATCCGCAACTCAAGAGTGACTTTTTCGTCGTCAGCCCCCTTGGCTCGAAGCGAACAGCCATATTTGAACAGGGTGTTGTCGCGCCCGCCGTAGATGGTCCCACCCTCAGGAATCATGTCGGGGAGGACGAACTTCTCACCCCGTTTGAGCGGCACTAGCTCAGCCGAGACATGCGGAGCGACGAGGCTCTCCACCGCCACCGCCGTTGCATCCGCCTTGTTCAGAAACTCGACTAGCGGCAGTGCGTCGCCGTCATCCGCCACAGCGAAGCGGGTCGTCTTCGACTCGAAGAAGTAGGGCAGGTTGAGCCAATTGCCGACTTCACCCTCCTTGCGCTGCGTCTGCTTGGGAAAGACTTCGGTCCCAGGGTGGCCAAGCGCGGCCGCGCAGGCGACGAGATATCGGCGAACGACGTCCGCATCTGACGGCTGGACGAGGAACAGGAAGCAATGCGCGCCGCCCGACTTTGAACGACAGACCAACAGTGGCAGGCGAAGCTCGTCAATCTTCCTGATCAGTTCCTTGTGATCGATGCCGATCTCGTCAATGTCGATGCAAGCCCAGCTCACCTTGTTGTCAGCATCAAGCGGTAGGATGCCGAGAGAGGATATGCCGGCAAGATGGTCATCAAACAGCGCCTGCGTCACCGGCTCTTCGATTGTCGTCCCCTTGCCATCGCTCTTGCCCTTCTCATTCACTCGCTGGATGACGTAGCGACCATAGGCGGCAGTGTATCCGCGAAAACGCTCAGCAAAGCGCTCAGATTCATCGAGGTCTACAGAGGATTGTGACATGTACCCTAAGTCCTTGTCCATCAAGGGCCTAAGCCCTTGTACCATCAAGGTTTTGCGGGTACTTTGGGAGAGTGGTCCCAGGGTCGATTTCCGCGTGAAACACCCTTTGGTCATTAGAGGGGGCGGTAATGGTTACCGCCCTCTGTTCAACAACGCTTCAGTTGAGCTGGCTCTCTTGAATAGGGCAGCGTTGCTGAGAGGTGCCTTTCGGCATTGCGGTGTTTGAAGCTGACGATGCAGATGTTCTTCAGAGACGCCGGCCTTTTGCGGGGCCGGCGTTTTCTTTTCCGCTCCATCACGCCGCCACCTTCTTCGTGAGCCAGTCGAGCAGCGCTTTCCGGCTAGCGACATAGCCTCCGACCACCTTCTTCACGGGGAATTCCTCGGGGTAGCGTTTGCAGAGATATTCGACCGCTCGCGGTTCGCGATTGATCACCTTGCCAATCGCTGGAGTGCCCCAAACGATGTCGTGATCTTCGTCCTGTTTGATATGTGTTCCGTTTCCTGCCATTTGTCGGCTCTCTGGCTAGCGCCGACTGGCGTCATGGTTCCGGCAAATGGGATTTGAGACAGGCGGCGCGGTTGTTTCGCGTCAGGCGCTTTCGGCGCGGGCCTAAGCTTCAAAGCTGGGCCAAGATGATTTTCGGTCCCCTTGTGGGACCTCTGTCTACCCGTCCATTTATGCACAGCTAACTAACGCTCGCAAGCGGCAATGCGGGGCGAGGGGACTCGGCGGAGAACCGTTGCATTTGTTGCATGAGCAGTTGCAGGGGGGTTGCGCGCCGCTGTGGCCCCTTGTTGTTTTTATTGGCTTTTAGTTGCAAGCCACTGCAACAAGCGAAATCAACCGAGCGAAGCTAAAAACGCTGCAATTCCAAGGACTTAGAGTGGCTGGGGAACCTGGATTCGAACCAGGACTAACGGAGTCAGAGTCCGCTGGTCTACCGTTAACCTATTCCCCAGCAGGCGCGGTCGGTATCGCGCGAAGCGGGCGGCTCAAGCGCCGCGAGCGCTGCCTTGTAGCCGCCATCCGAAAATAGTCAACCCCGCGCCGCAGTTCAACCGCAGCCTTTTTCTCATTCGATCGCGGGCCGCACGGGGACGCTCAGCCTTCGCCGCGGCTGTATTGCGAATGCTCGAAGAACAGCACCACGCCGAGCCCGATCAGCAGCGGGATGATCAGGTAGAACAGGCGGAACACCAGGAGTGCGGCGAGCACGCCGACCGGATCCATGTGCGACAGTCCGGCCAGGAAGACCACCTCGAAGACGCCGAGCGCGCCCGGCGCATGCGACAGCAACCCGACCGAAAAGGATATCATGAAGACGCCGAGCACGACGAAATAGCCGGGATTGCCGGCCGCCGGCAAGGCAAAGTAGATGATGGCCGCCGCCGCGAGCAGCTCGACCGGGCCGATCAGCAATTGCCGCGCCACGATCGGCAGTGCCGGGTAATGCAGCTGGAAGCTGCCGACCTTGAGCGGCCTCAGATGCAGCCAGCTGCAGAACACATAGACCGCAACCAGGATCAGCATGGCGAGGCCGGCGGCTGTTGCCAACTCGTGGTGCGGGGTCGTGGTGAAACGGTCGACGATCTCCGGCTCCAGCACCAGCACGAGACCCCCGACAAGCAGGCTGGAGAGCACGAAGGTGATCCAGCAGATCGCCACCAGCACGCCGACATCCTGGCCGGTCAGCCCCCGGGTGCCATAGGCGCGGTAGCGGATCACCGCGCCAGACAGCACCGAGCCGCCGATATTGTGCGACAGCGCATAGGTGGTGAAGGAGCAGAGCGTGACGAACAGCCACGAAACTTTCTTGCCGATATGGAGCAGCGCAATGTGGTCGTAGCCGGCGAGGGAGGCATAGGCGACGACCGAGCTCAGCGCCGCCAGCACCCAGGCGCGCGGGGGGATGGCGACGATACCGGCCCAAACATCGTCGAGTGAGATGCCGCGCAACTCATGGATGAGCAGCCAGAGCGAGAACACCACGGCCGCTACGCCGATGACCGGCCAGAAATAGCGCGTCCAGTTCATGGCGTCGTCGTCATGCGATTAAGCTCATTGCTATGATGTCGTCCAAACCCGTTCCAAGTCTCATTGAGACATGCCTGATTGAAGCCGGCTATTCAACCGGCATGAGGTGGCCCCTGCGTGACGGCGCCAAAAATCGGGCCATGCGCTCTTGGTGATTGCAAAGCGCGCTGCTAGTCTGTTCTCAACTTGAACAAATCGAGGTGCCTGCTGCGTCCTTGCTGGTTCGCGCGGCGCCGAAAGGAATTGAAGTGGAAGACCACGATACCGGCGCGGGCGCGTCGGCAGTGGGCGTGTCCGGGGCATCGCCGGCGGTACCGGCGGGCCCGCCCGCGGGGCGTTTCAGCCGCCATGCGGGCGCGCACGCAAGACATGCCGACAATCAAGGCGAGAACCCGAAAGGCAAAACGCGCAAGCGCCGCAAGCGCAGGCGAGGCCGCAAGGTTTTCGCACGTGATGAGAACGGCGGAATACCCTCGCCGGGGCCCGTCGCCGCTCCCGCCAGCCTTGCGCCTGAACCCGCGCCGATCGTCCCCCAGCCGCGACCGTCGCTTCCAAATGGCGCGCGCCCGTCGCATCAGGAACTGCCGGTATTCGCAGCGCTCGACCTCGGCACCAACAATTGCCGGCTGCTGGTCGCGGTGCCCGCCCGCCACGGCCAGTTCCGCGTCATCGATGCGTTCTCGCGCATTGTCAGGCTGGGCGAGGGGCTTTCGGCCAGCGGGCGGCTCGGCCAGGCGGCCATGGACCGTGCCGTCGAGGCGTTGAAGGTCTGCGGAGACAAGCTGCGCAACCGCAAGATCAGGAAGGCGAGGCTGATCGCCACCGAGGCCTGCCGCTCGGCCGAAAACGGCGTCGACTTCCTCGAACGGGTCGAGCGCGAGGCCGGTCTGAAGCTGGAGATCATCGATCGCCAGACCGAGGCCCGGCTGGCCGTCTCTGGCTGCGGCTCGCTGGTCGAGCGCGAAACGCGCGGCGTGGTGCTGTTCGACATTGGCGGCGGCTCGTCCGAGATCGCATTGATCGACCTCACGCGCGGCCAACGCTCGCCGCAGCTTGCCAACCACATCGTCTCCTGGACGTCGCTGCCCGTGGGTGTCGTCTCGCTCGCCGAACGTTTCGGCGGTCGCACGGTGACGCGCGAGACCTTCGCCGCCATGGTCGATGACGTTGCGGTGCGGCTCAAAGCCTTCGACGGGCGCGACCGGCTCGCGCATGTGCTCGCCAGTCCGAATTTCCATCTGCTCGGCACCTCCGGCACGGTGACGACGCTGGCCGGCGTCCATCTCGACCTCGAGCGCTACGATCGCCGCCGCGTCGACGGGCTGTGGATGGACCGTCAGAGCGTCGACCGCATGGTGGAAAAACTGATCGGCTGGGATTTCCAGCAGCGCGTCGCCAATCCCTGCATCGGCGCCGACCGCGCCGACCTGGTGCTTGCCGGCTGCGCCATCCTGGAAGCGATCCGCGGCGTGTGGCCGTCGGAGCGGCTGCGGGTCGCCGACCGCGGCTTGCGCGAAGGCATATTGAGCGAACTGATGGCCGATGACGGCGTCTGGCGTCATGACGGGCGCGGCCGACAATGAGCAGGAAGCCAGAGAAGCCGGGCTCGGCCGGCATGCGCGTGTTGAAGACCCGGATCAAGAAGAAGAGCGGCCTGAAGGAATCCTCGCGCCGCTGGCTCGAGCGGCACATGAACGACCCTTATGTGCAGCGCTCCAAGGCCGATGGGTACCGTTCGCGCGCCGCCTACAAGCTCACCGAGATCGACGACAAGCATCATCTTTTGAGACCCGGCATGAAGGTGATCGACCTCGGCGCCGCGCCCGGCGGCTGGTGCCAGGTGGCGGCGGCCCGCACGAAATCGAGCGCGGAAAACCCGCATGTCGTCGGCATCGACTATCTTGAGATGGACGCGGTGCCGGGCGCTGTCATCCTGCAGTTGGATTTCCTCGATCACGACGCGCCGCAAAAGCTGTCAGAGGCGCTCGGCGGTCAGCCCGATGTCGTGCTGTCGGACATGGCTGCCCCCACCACCGGGCATCGCCGGACCGATCATCTGCGCACCATGCATTTGTGCGAAGTGGCGGCGGATTTCGCCCTGCAGGTTTTGAAGCCCGGCGGCCATTTCCTCGCCAAGACCTTTCAGGGCGGGGCCGAGAACGAGCTGCTCTCGCGGCTCAAGCAGAATTTCCGCTCGGTTCATCATGTGAAGCCGCCGGCCTCGCGCGACGAGTCGGTGGAGCTTTACCTGCTGGCGAAGGAGTTCAAGGGGTAGCGCCTAACCTTCTCCCCTTGTCAGGAGAGAAGGGAAAGGTGGCGCTCATTTCCCCGCGGTCCCCACCGCCTCCAGCGTCTTCGGCGTCGTCAATTTGCCATGTCCCGACACCGCATTGCCGGCGTCCGGCGCCAGCCGCATGAAGGTCAGCGATGCCACCGCCGAAACCGCCGCGACGATGAAGAAGGCGATGTGGAAATCGCCAAGCGTCAGCGGGCCGCCATGGATCGAAGTCGACACTTCGAGGATGCCGCCGGCCAGCGCCACGCCGAGCGCGATCGACAACTGCTGGAACACGGCAACGATCGGCGTCGCCTTGCTGGTGTCGGCGGTCGATACTTCGGCGTAGGACAGCGCGTTGACGCCGGTGAAGAACATCGAGCGGATGAAGCCGCCGACCAAAAGGATCGCGAGCATCAGTGCATAGGGGGTTGCGGGGGTGAAAAGGCCGTAGATGGCAATCGAGCCGGCGGCGATCAGCGATCCCCAGACCAGCACCCGCCGGAACCCGGCGAGCCTGAAGAGCAGCGCGGTGACGAACTTCATGCCGATGGCGCCGACCGCGGAGACGAAGGTGATCATACCGGACTGGAATGGCGTCAGCCCGAAGCCGATCTGGAACATCAGCGGCAGCAGGAAAGGCACCGCGCCGATGCCGATGCGGAACAGCGAGCCGCCGAGCACGGAGGAGCGGAACACCTGGTTTCTGAAGAGCTCCAGCGCCAACAGCGGGTTCCTGGCGCGCCGAGCATGCAGCAGATAAAGCACGCCCGAAACCAGGCCGACGGCAACGGTAATGAAGCCGGCGATCGGCGGCAAAGCGGGGAGGCTGACCACCGAGAGGCCGAAGACGATGCCGGACGCCGCGAGGCCGCTGAGCACGAAGCCCGGGAAGTCGAGCGGCGGCGTTTTGGCGGGGTCGGTTTCCGGCAAATAGCGGGTGGCAAGCCAGATGCCCAAAAGCCCGATCGGCACGTTGATCAAAAAGATCCAGTGCCAAGTGAAATAGGTGGTGATGAAGCCGCCGATCGGCGGGCCGACCAACGGCCCGACCAGCGCCGGCACCGTCAGCCATGACATCGCCGCGACCAGCTCGCTCTTCGGCGTCGCGCGCACCAGCACCAGGCGCCCGACCGGCGTCATCATGGCGCCGCCCATGCCTTGCAGGAAACGCGACACCACGAAGGCCGGCAGCGAATTGGAGAAGGCGCAGGCGACCGAGCCGGCAATGAAGACGGCGATCGCGGCGCGAAACACCTTCTTGGCCCCGAACCGGTCCGCCATCCAGCCGCTGATCGGAATGAAGATTGCCAGCGACACGAGATAGGCCGTCAGCGCCAGCTTCAGCGCGATTGGGCTGGTGTGGATGTCAATGGCGATTGCCGGCAGCGAGGTCGCGATCACGGTCGAATCCATGTTCTCCATGAAAAGAGCGACCGCCAGGATGAGCGGGATGATGCGGTTCAAGGGAACGCCCTGATTTGACTTCGCGATTCCGGGCCTGGCTTTGGGGGCGAGCCGGCACGCCGGGGCGGTACCACCAATTGGCCCGGATGTCGCATTAATTTGCGGTCACTTTTGTGCGACCGCAACCCTCGCTGGGAATCATCGTGCGCGCCGCTTGATAAACAGAGCCTCTGTCGTTATTGTAGTGAGAATAACTACAGGTTAGGTGCAGCCATGGACGAAACCGTTTCGGCAGCCGATGCCAATCGCAGGTTCTCCCACATCCTGCGTGATGTACGCGAGGGCCACAGCTACGTCGTGACCACCCATGGGCGGCCGGTGGCGCGGATCGTGCCTGCGCAGAAGCACGAGGACGTGGCCTCCCGCTCGCACGCAGCATTGCTGTCGCGCCTCGAACGGCAGCCGATACTCAATGCCGGACACTGGACCCGCGATGAACTTTATGAGGACGATCGGTGAAGGTCGCCATCGACACCAACGTCCTGGCCTATGCTGAGGGCGTTAACAACGCGGAGAAGCGCGACGTCGTTATCGAACTGCTACGCAACGTTCCACGAGAGGCCGCAGTCATTCCGGTCCAGGTGCTGGGCGAACTGTTCAATGTTCTCGTCCGCAAGGCTGGAAGACATTCCCAGGAAGCTCGGGATAAGCTGCTTAGCTGGAGCGACGCCTTCGCGGTTGCCGGAACGACGCCGGAAGTGATGATGAAGGCTGTCGATCTTGCGGCAGACCAGCGTTTCGGCATCTGGGATGCTGTCATTCTTTCGACTGCTTCGCAAACGGGTTGCCGGCTACTCCTGTCGGAAGATCTGCAGGATGGCTTTACCTGGGGCGGTGTAACCGTCGTCAATCCTTTTGCATCGCCGCGGCACGCTCTGCTGGATGCTCTCCTAGGTGCGGAATAGGAACCTGAAGCGTCTCGCAACGATCGGCTTTTCATCTCCTGCGGGACGTGTTACCAGCCAGCGCCAATCCTGAAAGGGAAGATGAGAGTCGGCGCTGGCCATTTCGGCCCAGCGCCTTTTCCGCATTCAAAAAGGACTGGCCATGGCAAAAATCATCGAGACGTCCACCGGCGCGCTGGCGCTGACCTTCGACGACGTGCTGTTGCAGCCCGGCCATTCCGAGGTCATGCCCGGCCAGACCGACATCCGCACCCGCATTGCCAGCGACATCGATCTCAACGTGCCGATCCTCTCGGCCGCCATGGACACGGTCACCGAAGCGAGGCTGGCGATCGCCATGGCGCAAGCCGGCGGCATCGGCGTCATCCACCGCAATTTCTCGCCGGCCGAGCAGGCCGAGCAGGTCAGGCAGGTGAAGAAGTTCGAATCCGGCATGGTGGTCAATCCCGTTACCATCGGCCCCGACGCCACGCTCGCCGACGCCCTGGCACTGATGCGCGCTCATGGCATTTCCGGCATTCCGGTGGTCGAGAACGGCGGCACCGGCGGTCATACGGTCGGCCGGCTGGTCGGGATCCTCACCAACCGCGACGTGCGCTTCGCCTCCGATCCGTCGCAGAAGGTCTACGAATTGATGACCCGTGAGAACCTGATCACGGTGAAAGAGAATGTCGACCAGGACGAGGCCAAGCGCCTGTTGCACAAGCATCGCATCGAGAAGCTGGTGGTGGTCGACCGCAAGGGCAATTGCGTCGGCCTGATCACCGTCAAGGATATCGAGAAGTCGCAGCTCAACCCGCACGCCACCAAGGACGCTCAGGGGCGGCTGCGCGCCGCGGCCGCCACCAGCGTCGGCGACGACGGCTTCGAGCGCGCCGAGCGCCTGATCGATGCCGGCGTCGACCTTCTGGTCATCGACACCGCGCACGGCCATTCGCAGCGCGTGCTGGACGCGGTGACGCGGGCGAAGAAGCTCTCCAATTCGGTGCGCATCCTGGCCGGCAACGTGGCCACCGCCGAGGGCACGCAGGCGCTGATCGATGCCGGCGCCGACGCCGTCAAAGTCGGTATCGGCCCCGGCTCGATCTGCACCACCCGCATCGTCGCCGGCGTCGGCGTGCCGCAGCTGTCGGCGATCATGTCGGCGGTGGAGACGGCTGAGAAGTCGGGCGTAAGCGTCATCGCCGATGGCGGCATCAAATATTCGGGCGATCTCGCCAAGGCGCTCGCCGCCGGCGCAAGTGCCGCCATGATCGGCTCGCTGCTTGCCGGCACCGACGAGAGCCCGGGCGAGGTCTATCTGCACCAGGGCCGCTCCTTCAAGGCTTATCGCGGCATGGGTTCGGTCGGCGCCATGGCGCGTGGCTCGGCCGATCGCTACTTCCAGGCCGAGGTGCGCGACACCTTGAAACTGGTTCCGGAGGGCATCGAAGGACAGGTTCCCTACAAAGGACCTGTGGCTGGCGTGCTGCACCAGCTTGCGGGCGGCCTGAAAGCCGCTATGGGTTATGTCGGTGGGCGCGATCTTGCCGAGTTCCGCGAACGCGCCACCTTTGTGCGCATATCAAACGCCGGACTTCGTGAAAGCCACGCCCATGACGTCACGATCACCCGCGAAAGCCCGAACTATCCGGGCGGACTTTGATCAGGCAGACGAGCGGCCGGATCGCTTGGGACTATGGCGCAACCTGATCGTCACGGTGTTGCGCCTGTCGCGTCACGCGGCGGCGCTCTCGATTGGGTCCGCGGCGATCTTCATCGCCATGACGGCGCTCGAGTTCTTTTATTTCCGCCACCTGAGCGGCGGGCTTCCTTCGCTCGACATGCGTGTTACCGGCTTCACGCCGGATGAGGGCATGGCATGGCTGACGGCGCTCGGCCGGCGCGGCAGCGAGATCATCATCGTTTGGCATTATCTGACGTTTGATCTGCTCTTCCCGGCGCTGCTGTCGCTCACCTTGCTCAGCCTGATCCTGGCCTTCGGCAGGCGGCTGAGCACTTTCCGCTCCATGCCCGCGCAATTGAAGGCGCTGTCGGCACTGGTCCTGGTGTTGCCCTATACGATCGCCGACTACGCGCAGAACTTCGCCGTGGCGCGGCTTTTGTCGGATTTCCAGTCGGCCAATCCCGACTCGCTGGCCTTCGCCTCGTCGCTGACCGTGACAAAGTTCACGCTTCTGGCGATCCCCTTCGCGGTCGTTGCGGTCCTGGCGCTTGCCGGGCAGCGGCGGCGTTAAACGGTAGGGGCAAGATGAACCAGACCGCCATCTTCTGGCCGATGCTGGCGCAGGTGCTGCTGGTCTACATCGTCTATCTGGTAATGCTGAAGCGGCGTTATCTTGCCGTGAAGTCCGGCGAGGCCAAGATCAGCCAGTACAAGGTCCGCTCGACCGAGCCGGCCTCAAGCGTTACCGTCGCCAACAACCTCATCAACCAGTTCGAGCTGCCGGTCCTCTTTCACGTGCTATGCTTGGCGCTGTTCGTTACCAATGGCGTGAATTACCTGACGCTGACGCTGATGTGGCTCTTCGTCGTCACGCGCTATGTGCATGCCTGGGTGCATCTCACCAGAAACTATCTGCTGCACCGCAGCCGCGCCTTCTTCCTGGGCGCGGGCATTCTTCTCGTCGCCTGGATCTGGTTCGCGCTGCACCTGCTTGGGGCGGTGTAGACTGATGCTTGTCGCTCAGAAGTGTGCGCGGTTCTGGGACAACGACACGCCATCAACTCAAGTATTTGAAGCACGTTGCCGGAAACCGTTTCAGCGCGACGCGCTTTAGAGGTCGAACACCGCTATCCTGCGCTTGTCGAACTTGATGCCGATCTCGCCGCGCACCAGTCTAAGCGCCTGCTCGCCGAACACGGCACGCCGCCAGCCTTGCAACGCCGGCACGTCGGCGGCATCGCCCTCGGCGGCGATGCGGTCGATGTCGTCGCTGGAGGCGAGCACCTTGGAGGCGACGCCTTCCTTCTCGGCGACGATCCTGAGCAGCACCTTGAGCAGTTCCGCCGCAGCGCTCGAGCCCTCCGGCGGCTGGAACGTCTTCGGCAGCTTGGGCATCGCTTCCTTCGGAAGGGAAAGGGCGGTGTTGACGGCGCTGAGCAGCGCGGTTGCCGTCGCCGAACGCTCCCAGCCCTTCGGCGTCGTCCGCAGCCGCCCCAACGCAGTCGCGTCGCGCGGCGCCTGTTGCGCGATTTCGTAGATCGCATCGTCCTTGAGCACGCGGCCGCGCGGCACGTCGCGCTCGCGCGCCTCGCGTTCGCGCCATGCCGCCACCGCCTGCACGATCGCCAGCTCCTGCGGCTTGCGCAGCCGCATCTTCAGCCGCTTCCAGGCATCCTCCGGATGCGGATCGTAGGTCTGGCGCGAGGTGAGGACGTCCATCTCCTCGTTGAGCCAGTGGGCGCGGTCCTCGCGCTTCAGCTCGGCGCTGAGGTGCTCATATACCTTGATCAGGTGGGTGACGTCGGCGAGCGCGTATTCGAGTTGCTTGTCGGAGAGCGGCCGGTGCCGCCAGTCGGTGAAACGCGAGGATTTGTCGAGCCGCGCGCCGGTGATGCGCTGCACCAGCTGATCGTAGGAGACGCTGTCGCCGAAGCCGCAGACCATGGCCGCCACCTGCGTGTCGAACACCGGATGCGGCACCAGGTCGCCCAGATGAACGATGATTTCGATGTCCTGGCGTGCGGCGTGAAAAACCTTGACCACCGCTTCGTTGGCCATCAGCCGGAAGAAGGGTTTGAGGTCGATGTCGGGCGAAAGCGGATCGATCAGCGCCGTCACGCCTGGCGCGGCCATCTGGATGAGGCAGAGGATCGGCCAGAAGGTCGTTTCGCGGATGAATTCGGTGTCGACGGTTACGAATTCGGACTTTTCGAACGCCGCGATGACGCTCTCGAGTTCTTTCTGGGTGGTGATGACGTGCATCAATTCGCTTTTGGCATCATATCAGGCCTCTTCAATTTCAGCCGCAAGCGCTTTCGTCAAGCCGCAGTTAGAGCAATTCCAGGAAAAGTGACGAACAGTTTTCCGTCCGTAATTGCGTAAAATCAAAGAGATAGAGCGGTTCGGCGTGTCCGCGAAACGCTGAAACGCCTAATCCTGCTTGTCTGAATCGCCACCCCGCCGCGCCAGCCGCGCGAATAGCGTCGACGTGCGCAAAAGCGCGGTGAAGCGGCTGCGGCTGCCGGCCGGCACACTCGACCGCACCTGCATGCGGTAGAGGATCACAATGATGAGAACGGCATAGACGAGGGCGTTGAAAACGAACAGCGCGCTCGGCCCGAAATGTTGCATCACCGCCGAGGCCGCAATCGGACCGCCGATCGCGCCGAAGGAGTAGAACAGCATCAACGCCGCGTTGATCAGCACGAACTCACCTTTGCCGGCGCGGTCGTTGGCATGCGCGGCCGATAGTGAATAGAGCGGCATGGCGAAGCTGCCGAAGATGAAAACGATGATGAAGTTGAGGAACGGGTCGGCGCGCGCCACGAAGGCCAGCGCCAGCGCAGCAAGCAATGCGCAGCACGTCGTCGCCAACAGCACCGAGCGCCGGTCTCGGCGGTCGGAGAGATAGCCAAGCGGATATTGGATGAGGGCGCCTCCAAAAATGCCGACGCTGACGAAGGTCACGACATCGGCAACCGACATGCCGATCTCCTCGGCATAGACCGGCGACAGCGTGCGAAAGGCGCTGTTTGTGAGGCCGACGGCGATGCAGCCGATCGAGCCGAGCGGCGAGATCCGCCAGACGCGCGGCAGGTCGAGCTTGACGTCTTCCGGAGGCGCCGGGTTCGAGCGGTCCCCGAGCGAGACCGGCACCAGCGAAAAGGTGATCATCATCGACATGACGGCGAAGATGGCGAAACCGCCGGCGCCGAAGATCGGAATCAGGAATTGCGCGCCGGTAACGGAGCCGATGTCGACCATGCGATATATGGCAAGCACCCGCGCGCGATCCTTGTTGCCGACGCCGGAATTCAGCCAGGCTTCCATGACGGTGAACAGGCCGGCAAAGCAGAAGCCGCCGGCAAAGCGCACCGCGCACCACATGACGGGGTCGATGACGAGCACCAGAAGCAGCGTGCCGACCGAGGCGATCGCGGCCAGCGCGGCAAAAGTCCGGACGTGGCCGACCGCCTTCAGGATACGCGTGACGGCTAGGCAGCCGAGCAGGAAACCGGCGAAATAGAACGTGCCCATCAGGCCGATATCGGAAGCGGAAAAGCCTTCCTGCGCGCCGCGCAAGGCAATCAGCGTGCCCTGCAGCCCGTTGCCGCCAAGCAGGATGCCGGCGGCAATCAGGAGCGGAATAAGCGGACGGATGGACGACATTAAAGAGAGGCAATCACGGATCTGTGACCTCTTCTTGGACCATAGATCCTGTCAACGCCAGCCGCAAATGCAACTTCACATCCTTGCACCCGGCCGAGGAGATGGGCTGCCAATTGGGGTAGGGGTGTCCTAAGCCTTGCCGGCCCGTATTTCTATCTCCAGCTCGACCGTAGCAGGTGTCTTGCCCGGAAACGCATGGATGTTCTCCACGGCCGGCCTCCGGCCAAGTGAACCTACCGTCAGCAGGCTGAGCGCGATGAAGGGGATGCCGATGCCATAGGCGGAGCGGATGCCCCAATGGTCCGATACGAAGCCGAGCAGCGGCGGGCCGAGCAGGAAAGCGATGAAGGAAATCTGTGAGAGCGCCGCGACGTTGATCGCCGCCGGGCGATCCGTCCGTTGCGCGGCGGCGGAGATCGCCAGCGGGAAGAGGGCGCTGCTGCCGATGCCCAACAGGGCAAAGCCAAACATCGAAACGGCCGGCAGCGGCGAGAAGAAGACGATGAGCACGCCGGCCGCCATCGCTGCCAAGAGCACGCGCGCGACCCCGCTTGGCGAGTGGCGGTCGACGAAGGAGTCGGCGAAAAGGCGTGTGGTTGCCTGCGAGAAGGCAAACAGCGCCACGGTCAAGCCCGGCGACGAAGGGGCCGGAGTCGAAGACGGTGCGCATGTAGATCGCCGACCAGTCGATGCTGGCGCCTTCGAGGAGCATCGCCGAAAGCGTCACGGCGACCAGGACCAGGATCGGCAATGTCGGCCGCGCGAACATCGGCGCCTTGTCGCCGGAGCTGGCGAAGCGGGCGGGCGCCGGCTCGAAGCCGCCGAGAAACAGGGCCGTTGCAATGGTCACCATCGGCACCACCAGCGCCAGATGCAGCTGCGGCGACAGGCCGAGATGCGCCATGGCGCCGCCGAACAGCCCGGCGCCGAAGAAGCCCGCGCTCCAGAGCTGACGGTCGCTACCAATTCGCCGGGCGTCGCATCGGCACTCGCCGATCTGCCCCTGGTCGAGCTGTTTGTGCTGGGCGGCAGGTATGTCCGCGACCTCGGCACCTGTGTCGGCGGCGATACGCTGGCCGCCGTGGCGCAGCTTGGCGCCGATCTGTTCTTCCTTGGCTCCTGCGGCCTCGATGCCTCGCGTGGCGTCACCGCCTTCGATTCGGCGGAAGCGGAGGTCAAGCGCGCCATGGCCGGGAATAGCGCCGGCATCGTGATCGTCGTCACCAACGACAAGCTCGCCACCGCGGCGCCTTATCGCGTCGCCGCGCCCGACGCGATAAGCCATCTGGTGGTGGACAAGACGGCGCCTTCACCCATCCTTGCCGATTTCGAGCGCCTGGGTGCCGAAATCCACTTTGCCTGACCTGGGGCACCGCGCCTGCGTGTGACCGCTTGCCTTGACAAAGCCGGCCTCTCATGCGCTTTTCGCGCCAATTTTCGAGCCGGGCTTTCGCCCGCAATTCCGGACTCCACCAATGACAATGCATCGTTACCGCAGCCACACCTGTGCCCAATTGAGAAAGACCGACGTCGGCAATTCGGTCCGCCTGTCCGGCTGGGTGCATCGCGTGCGCGACCATGGCGGGCTGCTCTTCATCGATCTGCGCGACCATTACGGCCTGACCCAGATCGTCGCCGACCCGGACTCGCCGGCCTTCAAGGTCGCCGAGACGGTGCGCGGCGAATGGGTGATCCGCATCGACGGCGAGGTCAAGGCGCGCCTGCCGGAGACCGTCAACGCCAATTTGCCGACTGGCGAGATCGAGATTTTCGCGCGCGAGATCGAAGTGCTCTCGGCGGCCAAGGAGCTGCCGCTGCCGGTGTTCGGCGAGCCTGAATACCCCGAGGACATCCGCCTGAAATACCGCTTCCTCGACCTGCGCCGCGAGACGCTGCACAGGAACATCGTTGCGCGCACCAAGATCATCGCCGAGATGCGCAAGCGCATGGGCGAGGTCGGTTTCACCGAATTCTCGACGCCGATCCTGACCGCCTCGTCGCCCGAAGGCGCGCGCGACTTCCTGGTGCCGTCGCGCATCCATCCCGGCACCTTCTATGCCCTGCCGCAGGCGCCGCAGCAGTACAAGCAGCTGATCATGGTCTCCGGCTTCGACCGCTACTTCCAGATCGCGCCCTGCTTCCGTGACGAGGATCCGCGCGCCGACCGCCTGCCCGGCGAGTTCTACCAGCTCGACCTCGAGATGAGCTTCGTCGAGCAGGATGACGTGCTCTCCACCATGGAGCCGGTGCTTCGCGGCGTCTTCGAGACCTTTGCCGCCGGCAAGCCGGTGACTCAGCAATTCCGCCGCATTCCCTTCGACGAGGCGATGCGGACCTACGGCACCGACAAGCCGGACCTGCGCAACCCGATCGAGATGCAGGCGGTCTCGGATCATTTCCGCGATTCCGGCTTCAAGGTCTTCGCCAACATCCTGGCCAACGATCCGAAGGCCGAAGTCTGGGCTATCCCCGCCAAGACCGGCGGCAGCCGCGCCTTCTGCGATCGCATGAACTCCTGGGCGCAGGGCGAGGGCCAGCCAGGCCTCGGATACATCTTCTGGCGCAAGGAGGGCGACAAGCTCGAAGGCGCCGGACCGATCGCCAAGAACATCGGTGAGGAACGCACCGAGGCGGTGCGCCAGCAGCTTGGCCTTGCCGATGGCGATGCCGCCTTCTTCGTCGCCGGCGACCCGAAGAAGTTCGTTTCCTTCGCGGGCGCCGCGCGCACCCGCGCCGGCGAGGAATTGAACCTCGTCGACCGCGATCGCTTCGAGCTCTGCTGGATCGTCGACTTCCCGTTCTTCGAATGGAACGAGGACGAGAAGAAGATCGACTTCGCCCACAATCCGTTCTCCATGCCGCAGGGCGGCATCGACGCGCTCGGCGGTCAGGAGCCGCTGGGCATCAAGGCGTTCCAATACGACATGGTCTGCAACGGTTTCGAGATCGCTTCCGGCGGCATCCGCAACCACCTGCCGGAGACCATGGTCAAGGCCTTCGAGATGGTCGGCCTCGATCGCCAGACGGTCGAGGAGCGCTTCGGCGGCCTCTACCGCGCCTTCCAGTATGGCGCGCCGCCGCATGGCGGCATGGCGGCCGGCATCGACCGCATCGTCATGCTTTTGGTCGGCGCCAAGAACCTGCGCGAGGTGACCATGTTCCCGATGAACCAGCAGGCCTATGACCTGCTGATGAACGCCCCTTCGGAGGCCACCCCGCAGCAGCTTCGGGAGCTGTCGCTGCGCGTCGCCGTCGCGAAGAAGGACTGACGCGGGGGCTCATCCTGAATCGATGGTGGCCCCGGGAGCGATTGGCGGCTGGCCATCGCTCCCAGAGCCATTTTCTCAAGGATTGGGTCAGAGCGTGTGGGCAACCGCCCGGATTTCAACCAATTGCTGCGGGAATGCCAAACCCGAGACCCCGAGGAGGGTCACGGCGGGCCGGTGTGGTCCGACATACTCTTTGTAAAGAGCGACGAACGCCTTCGTCGAGGAGGTCAGGCCCTGATCGTAGGAAAACGGCGATCCGGATCATCCGAACCGCCGTTGGATAATGCTGGCAGGTGCGAGGCGCCCCCGATCAGTCCTCGTTCGCCTTGACCTTCACGCCCAGCGTCTTCGGCAGGTCGAGCGGGTTGGACATGGCGCCGGCCATGATCAGCGCGAACGGCACCGACGCCGGCGGTTCGGCCGAGATCTCTAGGCTCTTGGGGTCGTCGAGGAACTTGTTGACCGCGGCCGATACCTCGGCCGTCAGTTCGGGATTGTTGAGCTGCGCCATGCCGAACGGCACGATCGCCTTGGCCTGGTTGGCGACGTCCTTGCCGGACATGCCCTGCTGCTTGCCGACATAGTCGAGCACCTTGCCGGTCAGCGAATCGTCGTCGAAGCGCACCGAGGCGCCGTTGAAGGACAGCTGCTGCAAGAGGCCGAGCATGGCCATGCCCTGCGCGGAATTGTCGGCACCCTCCGGCTGTGCGGCGAACTTCTTTTGCATCTCCTGCATCGACTTGATGAAGTCGAGGGTGTAGCCGCCGAGATTGAAGGTCATGCCGAGCGTGCCGGCATTCTCGACCGAGATGTCGTATTTCGACAGCTCCATCTTGCCGTCGCTGGGCTGCCAGGTGCCGGCCATCGAGACCGTACCGGAGATATTCTGGTAGCCGAGCGCTTGGATCGCCTCCTTCGACTTCGGGTCCTCGACCAGTGTCAGGTCGGCGTTGAACTTTTCCGTGTTGGCGGTGAAGTCCATCGCCTTGCCGTCGGCCGGCGGGGTGATCTGGACGGCCAGCCCGTCCATCGAGAAGGCCGTCTTGTCGCCGACCTTGACGGTCATGTTGGAGAGCTCGGCCGACTTGTACATCATCAGCGAGCCGAGCGGGTCGGTGCTGCCTTCGGCCGGCACCTTCATGCCGTGAATGACAACGGGGCTGAGGTTGAGCGTCACGCCGTCCTGGCTGCGCTCGAATGCCGAGCTCGAGACGGTCGCGATCTCGAAGCCGCCATTGGCCTCGGTGATGCCCTCCAGCTTCACGTCGCCGATCGGCAGGGCTTCCTTCTCGGCTGCCGGCTTGATGGACACGCCCTGCAGCACCGCGTTCGAATTGTCGCCGGAGACGCCGGTCCAGGAAATGTCGACGCCCTGGGCGGCAAGGGCCGCCTTGACGCGGTCGGCCACCGCCGGATCGGCGGCGAAGGCGGTGTTGAGCGGCAGGGCCAGCAGAATGGTTGAAAAAGCCAGTTTCTTGAGCATTGAGCGTTGAATTTTCATGGCGAGTTCCCTGTCCTGAAAAGTGTTTTTGAATTCTACTCCATCACCATTCCGCGACGAACGGGTCGGGAACAAGGCGTTTCCCGGCACATTTGTCGAAAACGGCGATGAAAAGCAAACCCGGCCGGCACGCATTGCATGATGCGGTGAATTTGTCATGAAGACCGCGGCTCTCCTGCGCCGGCGCGTTGCCTGCCCAGATAGAGGGCGCATGTAACAGATTGATGTTGGCCGGTTAGCCCGCTTGCTGCCGGGGCCGGTTGCAGAATGGGCAAACTGGAATGTTCAACTTGCCGCTTCCGTGAAATCCTTCACGTCGCCATTTGCGACGAATCCGCCGACTGCCAACCCGGCGCTTGCCGCGAATCACCCGCTCGGCTAGTCCAAATCCATGGGCAAAAGGCATTTGCCGCCTGAAGACAGTGGCGGCGGCGACAACATCGAACCGGTCGATCTGAAGGAAGCGCTCGAGAAGCGCTATCTCGCCTATGCGCTGTCGACCATCATGCACCGGGCGCTGCCGGATGTGCGGGACGGACTGAAGCCGGTCCATCGCCGCATCATGCATGCCATGCGGCTCTTGCGGCTCAACCCGGATCAGGGCTTCGCCAAATGCGCCCGCATCGTCGGCGAGGTGATGGGTAAGTTCCATCCGCATGGCGACCAGTCGATCTACGACGCGCTGGTGCGGCTCGCGCAGGAATTCTCGATGCGCTACCCGCTGGTCGACGGGCAGGGCAATTTCGGCAATATCGACGGCGATAACGCCGCCGCCATGCGCTACACCGAGGCGCGCATGACGGAGGTGGCGACCGAGCTGCTTGCCGGCATCACCGAGGACGCCGTCGACTTCCGGCCGACCTATAATGAGGAGGACGAGGAACCCTCCGTTCTTCCCGGCGCCTTCCCGAACCTGCTCGCCAACGGCTCGTCCGGGATTGCGGTCGGCATGGCGACCTCGATCCCGCCGCACAACGCCGCCGAGCTTTGCGACGCGGCACTTCATCTGATCGAGCATCCGGACGCGCCGGTGGCGAAGCTGATGGATTTCGTCCAAGGGCCGGATTTCCCGACCGGCGGCATCATCGTCGATAGCCGCGCCTCGATCCTCGAAGCCTATGAGAGCGGCCGCGGCGGTTTCCGCGTGCGCTCCAGATGGAGCCAGGAGGACCAGGGCAGGGGCACCTGGAGCATCGTCGTCACGGAGATCCCCTATGGCGTCCAGAAGGCCAGGCTGATCGAGAAGATCGCCGAGCTCCTGATGGCGCGCAAGCTGCCGCTGCTCGAGGACGTCCGCGACGAAAGCGCCGAGGATATCCGTATCGTGCTGGTGCCGAAGAGCCGCAGCGTCGATCCAGGCATCCTGATGGAATCGCTGTTCAAGCTGACCGAGCTCGAAAGCCGCTTCCCGCTCAACATGAACGTGCTGTCGCGCGGCAAGGTGCCGAACGTCCTGTCGCTGAAGGGCGTGCTGAAGGAATGGCTCGATCACCGCCGCGACGTGCTGATCCGCCGCTCGAGATATCGGCTGGGCGAGATCGAGAAGCGGCTGGAAATCCTGGCCGGCTATCTGATCGCCTATTTGAACATCGACGAGGTGATCAGGATCATCCGCGAGGAGGACGAGCCCAAGCAGGTGATGATGGCCCGCTGGTCGCTCACCGACAATCAGGCCGAAGCCATCCTGAACATGCGGCTGCGCGCCCTGCGCAAGCTGGAAGAGATCGAAATCCGCAAGGAGTTCGACGGCCTTACCGAGGAGAAGAAGCAGATCGAGGCATTGCTTGCCTCCGACGCCAAGCAATGGGCGACGATCAAGTGGGAAGTCGCTGAGGTTCGTAAGAAGTTCGGTCCGGAGACCGAGCTCGGCAAACGCCGCACCCAGTTCGCCGACGCGCCCGAGCATGACCTCACCGATATCGCGCACGCCATGATCGAGCGCGAGCCTGTCACCGTCGTGGTTTCGGAAAAGGGCTGGCTCCGCGCGATGAAGGGTCACCTGACCGACTATTCGCAGCTTGCCTTCAAGGAAGGCGACAGCCTGAAGCTCGCCTTCCACGCGCAGACGACCGACAAGATCCTGGTCTTCACCACCGGCGGCAAGTTCTACACCATCGGCGCCGACCGGCTGCCGGGCGGGCGCGGCCATGGCGAGCCGATCCGCATCATCGTCGACATGGAAAACGACCAGGACATCGTCACCGCCTTTGTGCACGACCCGAAGCGCAGGCTGCTTCTGGTCTCATACGACGCCAACGGCTTCGTCGTCTCCGAGGAAGAGGTGATCGCCAACACCCGCAAGGGCAAGCAGGTGATGAACGTCAAGGCGCCGGACGAGGCCAAACGCTGCATTCCGGTTGCCGGCGACCATCTCGCCATCGTCGGCGAGAATCGCAAGATGCTGATCTTCCCGCTGTCTGAAATCCCGGAAATGGCGCGAGGCAAGGGTGTGCGCCTGCAGAAATACAAGGACGGCGGCGTGCTGGACCTTAAGACCTTCACGATTGCAGCGGGGCTGACCTGGCAGGATTCGGCCGACCGCACCTTCACCAAGTCGCGCGAGGAATTGGCCGAGTGGATCGGCGCCCGTGCAGCCGCCGGTCGCATGGTGCCGAAGGGTTTCCCGAGGACGGGCAAGTTCGGGTAGCGGGGCTCCCTCTTCTCCCCGTGTGGGAGAAGGTGTCGCCGAAGGCGACGGATGAGCGTGTTCCAAGGAACGCAGAGGTCTCGCTCCGCTGGAACATCCTTTATCCGTCTCGGCGCTACGTGCCGATCCACCTTCTCCCTCACGGGGAGGAGGCTAGGCGCAAACATTTGGACTATCGTCACGATTGCTGCACTATGATGGTGCATAAGCAACCATCGAGCTGGCAGGGGAGAACCGCCGCGTTGAAGCGGGCTGAGATCCAGAAACCAGGGCAGCGCCTGTTCGGTCTGTCGGCGCCGCTGAGGGCTGCCGTCATCCCGCCGCTGTCGGCGGCGCGCTGGCTCCTGGTGCTGATCGTCGCCGCCGGCGTCTATTTCTTCCACGGCTTCCTGTTCCCGGTGCTGGCGGCGCTCGTCATCGCCTTCGCCAGCTGGCCGCTCTACCGCCGGCTGCTCGCCGGGGTCGGCGGCAACCGCACGATCGCCGCGACCCTCGCGATCCTGTTCATTCTGACCTTCCTGGTGGTGCCGATAGCGCTCGCCGGCACTTACGCCATCAACGAGCTTCGCGAGTGGGTGGTCTGGGCGATCGAGACCAACCGCCACGGCTCTGCCACGCCCCAATGGATCGCCACCATGCCGGTCGTCGGCGAATGGCTGAACCAGCAGTGGACGGCCAATCTCGGCCATCCCGGCGGCATCGGCGAATTGATCCAGATGGTCAGCGGCTCCAACATCGGCACCATCTATCGCGGCGCGCTGGCCGCCGGCGGCAGCGCCTTCGGGCTGCTGCTCACGCTGCTTTTCATGCTGATCGCGCTGTTCTTTGCCTATCGCGACGGCGAGGGCTTCGCGGCGCAGGTTGATCGCCTCGGCGAGCGCATCCTGCCGACGCGCTGGGAGCGCATCTCGCGCGTCGTGCCGGCTACCATTTCATCGACCGTCACCGGCATGACCGTCATCGCCATCGGCGAGGGCGTGGTGCTGGGCGTCGCCTATTGGCTGGCCGGCGTGCCGTCGCCGGTCACGCTCGGGGCGCTTACCGGCATCATGGCGCTGATCCCGGGCGGCGCGCCGCTCTCCTTCACGCTGGTGTCGATCTACCTCGCCGCCAGCGGCAAGTTGTTTGCGGGCCTTGCGCTGTTCGTCTGGGGCGCGGTCGAGCTTTTCATCGTCGACAAGACGCTGCGCCCGAAGCTGGTCGGCGGGCCGATCAAGCTGCCTTTCCTGCCGACCTTTTTCGGCCTGATCGGCGGCGTCAAGACGATGGGCTTCCTCGGCCTCTTCATAGGCCCTGTACTGATGGCGCTGCTCGTCGCCATCTGGCGCGAATGGCTGCGCGAGGTCGAGCTGATGGATGAGCTTCCACCTGCCGCTGAAGAAGGGAACGGGCCGCCACGGATCGAGACGGCGCCTGAGACCAGGAAAATTCAGGCCGGGTAGGCGACGGCGAGCGCCGCCCGGCGCCTGCGGCCTTCGTGCAATTGCCAGAGCGAGTGGGCTACCAGCGCCACGATCAGGATCGCGCCGCCGATCAGGCTGTTTCGTGTCGGAGCCTCGGCAAAGACCAGCCAGACCCAGACAGGCGCGAGCACCGTCTCCAGAACGTAAAACATCGCCACCTCCGGCCCTGAAATATATTTCGGGCCGGCGGCGAGACAGAAGAACGAGATCGGCATGATCACCGCGCCGTTGAAGATGATCCACCACGGCGCGTTGACGTGCAGTCCTTCACCCGAGACCATGAATGCGGCGAGCGCCAGCGGAAAGACGACGCCGACCAGCGCGGTGAAGCCCATGTCCTTGCCGCTGGCGCGCGAGATGGTGATGGCGAGTGCGACGAAGAAGGCCGAGCAGAGCGCCATGAAATCGCCGAACAGTTTTCCGGTGCCGACCGAACCGCCGACGATGATCAGCACGCCGACGATCATCGCCAGCATTGCGATCACGGTGCTCAGCCGCGGTCGTTCTCTGAGGAACAGCCAGGAGAGCAGCGCCGCGAAGACGGTGTTGAAGGCCAGGATGAAGACGAGGTCGGCGGTCGAGGTATGATAGACGGCGGTGACGAAGGTGATCGAAGTCAGGCCGTAGCAGATCGCCGCCGCCAGGCCCGACCAGCCGGGGATGAGCTTCGGCACGTTGCCGCGCACCGCTCGCCAGACGACCCAAATCAACAGGGTGGCGACGAGCGTTGTCCCGGTCCGCAGCGCCATGATGGTCCACGGGCTGCCATCCGCGAGCCGGATCAGGGGAATGTCGAAGGTGAGCACCAGGCCGCCGATCGCGGTGATCAGCAGGCCTTTCTGATGGTCGTGGTGGGAAGACATGATTGGTCTCGCAATGATTTGCAGGCGGCGGCTGGATCGATGGCGCACTCTTCCAGCGAGTGGCGGAAACACCAGCTTCCTGCCCCTTGAAACAGTTTAAGAACGGGCTTTGGAAAAACGTCAGCGAATGACCGCTTCGTGGTCGTAGCGTTCCCAGCCTTTCGGACCGAGATGCTCCTGCGGCATGAAACGCATCTTATAGCTCATCTTGCGCGAGCCGTTGACCCAGTAGCCGAGATAGACGTGGGGCAGTCCCATCGCCTTGGCGCGGGCGATGTGATCGAGGATCATGAAGGTGCCGAGCGAGCGGTCCTCGAAATCGGGATTGAAGTAGGAATAGACCATCGACAGGCCGTCGGCCATCTTGTCGGTCAGCGCCACCGCAATCAATTCACCCTGGCCCTTGCCGGTGATGAAGGTGTCGGGGCCGCGGCGCCGGTATTCGATGATCTTGGTGTCGACATGCGTGTCCTCGACCATCATCGCATAGTCGAGCACTGTCATGTCGGACATCCCGCCGCGGCGATGGCGCGCGTCGAGATAGGCGCGAAACAGCGAATATTGCTCGGTGGAAGGCTGCGCGTCGTGCATGGCGCCGATGAGGTCGGCATTGCGCTGGGTGACACGGCGCATGTTGCGGCTGGCGGTGAACTCCTGCGCCAGGATGCGCACCGAAACGCAGGCGCGGCAGGATTCGCAGGCCGGTCGGTAGGCGATGTTCTGGGAACGCCGGAAGCCGCCTTGAGTGAGCAGATCGTTCATCTCGGGCGCCTTGTCGCCGACAAGGTGCGTGAACACCTTGCGCTCGAACTGGCCCTCCAGATAGGGGCACGGGGACGGCGCGGTCAGGAAGAACTGCGGCGACTGGGTCGGATGCTGCGTCATCGATTCTTGGACACGCTCCTGCGAATCGCCCTACCTTTGGCCCGGCCGGCGAAAAATTCAACAGGATTGTGCTGTCTCGGCCGGCCCAAGCTGTTCATAATCTAGCACAACCGGCGCGGCGAGGGCGGCCGCACATAGCGTCAGCTATCGGTGCGGGTGACGACGGTGCCGAGAAGCAGGTCGTGCAGCGTGCGCTTGCGATCGGAAAACAGCGTGACCAGCAGCACCAGCGGCGTCAGGGTGACGTTGCCGGCCCAGAACAGCACCGAATGCACGACGGCGGTCAGGCCGTCGATGCGCGTGCCGTCGAGCCTCTCAAGCCGGATGCCCATGATCTTCATGCCGGCTGTGGCCTGGTCGCGGCTGCCCAGCGTGTTCCAGATATAGAGGATGGCAACCGCCGGAAGCAGGACGGAGAACAGGGCCCAGCCCAGGCCGAAGGTCAAAAGCCCGAGTAGGGCGACCAATATGGCGAAGGGGATGGTGAGCAGCGCCACGAAGAAATAGTCGAGGATGAAGGCGAAGACGCGCCTGGTGCGCACGCCGCGGTAGGCGCGTGTATCCTCGAGCCTTGTGGTGATAATCTCGCCGTCCAGCACGCGCGTGTTCATGTGTCATGCCCTCGCAACAGGCCGGAAATAAGTCTCGGCCATTCGCCTCTGAAATGGTGAAAGCCGATGGCGGAATCAAGATGGACTGCTCGTGACGCCGGCGCGGCAGGCTGTGGCGAGCGGCGCTGCGGCGATTGAATTCCAGGCGCGGATCGCGTTAGCCTGCTGCGGCGCAAAAAGACGCCGAGGGGATGGGGAATATGGATTACGACATGTTGGTCATCGGCAGCGGCCCTCCGGGCGCCGCGCCGCGGTGCAGTCGGCCAAGCTCGGCAAGTCGGTTTTGGTCGTCGATAGAGGCCGGCGTCTCGGCGGCGTCTCCGTGCACACCGGCACCATTCCATCCAAGACGCTGCGCGAAACCGTGCTCAATCTCTCCGGCTGGCGCGAGCGCGGCTTCTACGGGCGCGGCTACCGGGTCAAGCAGGATATTTCGGTCAGCGACCTCGTCGAGCGCCTGCACAAGACGCTCGATCACGAAGTCGAGGTGCTGCAGCATCAGTTCATGCGCAACGCGGTCAAAAGCGCGCGGGCCACGGCCAAGTTCATCGGCGCCAACAAGGTCAGCCTGACCACCGACAATGGCGACTACAGCGAGATCGGTTTCGCCAATGCGCTGATCGCGGTCGGCACCAGGCCGCACCGCCCGCGCGACGTGCCGTTCGACAAGACACGCGTCTTCGACAGCGACGAGATGCTGGAACTTAACCGGTTGCCGCGAACGCTGACCGTCATCGGCGCCGGCGTCATCGGCGTCGAATACGCGACCATCTTTTCGGCGCTCGACGTGCCGGTGACGCTGGTCGAGCCGCGCAACACCATCCTCGATTTCGTCGATCGCGAAATCGTCGACGACTTCATCCATCAGATGCGCGACCGCGGCATGACCATTCGCCTCGGCAGCACGGTAAAAGAAATCGCCTCCAAGCCCGATCATGCCGAAGTGACCCTTGCCGACGGCCGCACCATCCGCTCCGAAATCGTGCTTTACGCTGCAGGCCGCAGCGGCAATCTTGGCAGCCTCGGGCTCGACATGGTCGGCATCGAGGCCGACAGCCGCGGCCGCATCAAGGTCGATCCCCAGACATTTCAGACCAGCGCGCCCAATATCTATGCCACCGGCGACGTCATCGGCTTTCCGAGTCTGGCCTCGACCTCGATGGAGCAGGGCAGGGTGGCTGCCTGCCATGCCTTCGGCGTGGCGCTGCCGCCGCCGCCGGAAACGTTTCCTTACGGCATCTACGCCGTGCCGGAAATCTCCACCGTCGGCCAGTCCGAGGAGCAGGTGCGCGAGAGCGGGATCGCCTATGAGGTCGGCGTGGCGCGCTTCCGGGAAACCTCGCGCGGCCACATCATGGGCGTCAACTCAGGTTTCCTGAAACTCCTGTTCTCGGTCGACACGCGCCGCCTGCTCGGCGCCCATATCGTCGGCGAGGGTGCGACCGAGCTCATCCATATCGGCCAGGCGGTGATCAATCTCGGCGGCACGGTTGACTTCTTCGTCAACAACACCTTCAACTATCCGACGCTGGCCGAAGCCTACAAGATCGCCGGGCTGGATGCCTGGAACCGTATGGGGCAGGGCTAGCCTTGGCAGCAGCGTCTATGTCTAGTCAGGCGGCCGGCGTCGAGGTCGCGGCAAGCCACTGCCGGGCGATCGCGGCATCCGCTTCGCCGAACTCATGGCCGGAGGCGACGATGCGCGCATCGACCTCGGCACGGCGCTGGCTGAAGAGCGTCACCAAGGCTGGCGCGAACGGGCCGTAGGTCTGGTCGGCCGCGCCGGCGATGATCAGCACCCGCGTTCCGGCAAGGTTCGTCGCCGGCGCATCGTCGAGCACCGGCATCGCCCTGAGCAGCGCCGCCTGCCTGACCAGGCCCGGATGAAGCAGCATCAGCGTGGAAACCAGATTGGCGCCGTTTGAGTAACCCAGGAAGGTCGCGCGGGTGAGATCAAGCTGGTGGAGCCGTGCGGCTTCCACTGCGAATTGGGCGAAAGCGGCCGTCTCCGCGCGGATGCTCGACTGCTCGAAGCTGATCGGCGTGATTCGCTCGAACCAGCGAAAACCGTCCTCCTGGCGGATGCGGCCGCGTGCTGCGACAACCACCGCGCGCGGCGCGATCTGCCTCGCCAGCGGCAAAAGTGTCGTTTCGTCCACGCCCGATCCATGCAGCACGAAAAGGCATCCGCCGCTCGCATTTTCCGGTCTGATCAGACGATAGGAAAAGGGCAGATCATGCTGCAGCTCGCTGTTTTTGCTGTCATGTTCGGACATGATCAGATCCTTTTGATTCTACGGTGATTTCGCTGATTTGCCGGCTTCAAAACGGAATGTTTTCAAGCTCCGCGAAAGTTGATTGAACCTGGCGCATTTCGGGCCGTTTCTGCGCCGATACACTCCCGAACGGGAGGAATCGAAGCGGTGCGTCGGGGGTCGCATTGCTGGACATGAAACACCAGCTCTGAGGCCTTTTGTCGATGACCATCCCTGTTTCTCAACGCGATACGCGTATCGATGTGCTGCGCGCGCTCGCCTTGCTCACCATTTTCGTCGACCACGTGCCGGGTACCGTCTTCGAAAATCTGACCTACAAGAACCTCGGCTTTTCCGATGCGGCAGAGGCCTTCGTTTTGATCTCCGGCATCTCGGTGGCGCTCGCCTATGGCACCAAGTTCAAGCCGGGGGGCAGGCTGCTGGCGACCCTCAAGATGTGGCGGCGCGCCGGCGTGCTCTACGTCACCCACATCGTCATCACCATGCTGGTGATCGCCCTGTTTTCCGCCACGGCCGTGTTCGCCCACCGCCCGGAGCTGTTGAAGATGATCAACATCGAGCCGCTGATGAAGGACACGCCGGAGGTGCTTTTCGGCATCGTCACCCTCGGCCATCAGCTCGGCTACAACAACATCCTGCCGGTCTATGCGGCGCTGCTTCTGGCGGCGCCGGCCTTCGTTCTGTTCGTTAGCTACAGGCCCGTGGCGGCACTGACGGTATCCGGGCTGCTGTGGCTGGTCGCCGGCATCTGGCAGATCGCTCCGCCGAATTATCCCGAGCCGGGTCTCTGGTTCTTGAACCCGCTGTCCTGGCAGTTTCTGTTCAACATCGGCCTTGCCGCCATGCTGCATATCAAGCGCGGCGGCACCATCCCCGTAAACCGGTGGCTGGTGGGTTTCGCCGGCGTCTATGTGGTGGGCGCGGCGATCTGGGTGCACAGCCCACTCTGGGGGCAGATCACCTGGTTCAATCTGCCGGTGGTGATCGGCGGCTTCGACAAGACCTTCCTGTCGCTGCCGCGGCTGCTGCATATCTTGGCCGTCAGCTATCTGGTAGTCGCCCTGCCGGCCGTATCGAACCTTTTCCGCGCCAAGCCCGACAATCCGCTGGCGATCCTCGGCAAGCGTTCGCTGCCCGTCTTCGTTGCCGGCACGCTGATTGCCATGGCCGCTCAGGTGCTCAAGCTGATCAATCCGGGCGGCCTCGCCTATGACACGTTGCTGATCGCTGCCGGCATCGCCATGCAGTTCGCACTGGCGCTCTATCTCGAATGGCTCGCCGGTCTCGGCCCGACCCGCATCAAACCGGCGCGTGCGGAGCCGGCGCGCACCGGGTTCGCTGCGCCGCCCATGCCGGCGCGGGTCGGCGGATATTGAGATGTGATTCTAGGATATGGGAGCAGGGCCCGTCGAGGCCCTAACGACGAGCTCAACGCCCATCGTCTCGCGCCGCACGGCGCCGTCATAGTCGAGGATCATGCGCGCGGCCCGCCGGCCGATCTCGGTGATCGGCTGCGCGATGGTGGTCAGCGGCGGGTCGCAGAGCGCGCCGTCGGGCACGCCGTCGAAGCCGACAACGGAAACGTCTTCCGGCACTTTCAGACCGCGCGCAGTCAGCCAGTCGATGGCGATCATGGCCATCCTGTCCGACATTGCCAGGATGGCGGTCGGCCGCTCGCCGCCGGCAAAGATCGCTTCGAGCCCCGCCCAGGTGCTCCTTTGCTCGTTCTCGGTCTCGAAGACCGGGATGCTCTTCGTGTCGACACCGAAGCCGGACAGTTCCTCGAAATAGCCGGCCAGACGGTCGCGCGTTCCCGTGTAGACGGCCGAGTGGACCATTTCGGGTGTGACGAAGCCGGTGCGGTCATCACCGAGAGTAAGCGACAGCACGGCGAAACGGCGATGTCCGAGTTCGGCAAGATGCCGCGCGGCGAGCCGTCCGCCGGCGATGTTGTCGACGCCGATCGCCGAGATCGTCTCGTCGTGAAAGCCGAGCTCCAACGCCACGAAGGGCAGCCTGCGTTCGCGCGTCAGCTCGACGAGACGCGAGCCACCTTCGATGCAGAACAGGATGAAACCGTCGACCAGCGCGCTCTGGATGTTCCAGGCGAGCTTCTCCTGGTTGGCCGCCGAAACCAATGCGATCCCGGCGCCGGTGGCGTCGCAGGCCTCGGAAATGCCCGCCATCATGACGCGGGCGAAGGGATCCTCGAAGAAGTAGGAAAGGGGCTCGGTCGTGCCGACGCCGATGGCATTGACCTTGCCGGCGCGCAGCAGGCGGCCTTTCGGATCAGGCCCGGCGTAACCCATCGCCTCCGCCACCGCCCTGACCCGCTCGCGCACCTCGGCGCGCACGACCTCCGGGCGACTGAAGACATTGGAGGCCGTCCCATGCGAGACGCCCGCCGCCTTGGCAATATCCGCCAGCCGGATGGGGCGTGCCTGGCCTTCGATAAGTGATGCCATGTCTGTTCTCCGAATCCGGTCGCATGTCGAACATGGACGCGGAAAGTCTGACGGTCCACTTACTACTTTTATTGGATCGATTCAAATTTTCGCTTGACTACGGCGGTGCAGGGGTTATGATTGAATCGATCCAAGTCTCTTGACATGAAGCAAGATTCGAGAAGGAGGGTGCCGTGCATCCGGTCAACTTTTTGTTCGAGGACGTCTACCGCAACGATTGGGGCATTGCTTCAGCCGAGCAGAGTGAGCGGCGCCGCGGCAAGACAGGCCCGTGGAAGCGTCAGCCCCGCTTCATCGTGGAGCGCAAGCGCGCCTGAGCAGCCGTCTTTTTCGCGTCGGTCTATTGGATCGATTCAATTCAAGGAAGTAAGTCATGCATCCCATCAGCCATCTCTTCGAGGACATCTATCGCAACTACTGGGGCATCTCGCGGCCAACCGACCGGCCGGAACGGCGGCGCGCGGCGGAGCCGGCGTCGCGCAAGCGGCGGCTGCGTCGGGGAGGGCGGTAGTCGCGGCCCATTTTCCGACGAGCCTCAGCAATGGCAAGGCGGATCTAGGGCCCTGGGCGCCACTGCGCCGAGATCGCAATCGCCAGCCAGCCGACGATAAGCAGCGTGCCGCCGATCGGCGCCGACATCGGAAACAGCCGCGAACCGAGGAAATCCCGGGCGAGAAGATCGACCGAGAACAGCAGCAGGCCGACAAGCAGCGCCAGGCTTGCGATCCTGAGATACCGGCTGCCGCCGATAAGACCGATGGCGAGGAAGACCGGCGCATGCATCAGCAGGAAGGATGCGGCCGTGCCGGTGAAGGCGCCGCCGCGATGCGCGGCCGCCGCCGACAGCGCCACCCCTGCCGCGCCGACGAGACCGCCTGCCAGCACGAGGATGCGGCTGCCGCCGTCTGATGGTTGCCCGGCAAGACTCATTTCGATGCTCCGTCTTCGATCGCGCGCGGCTCAGGATTCGCCGGCCTCGAGCAGCATATGCCGTGCGCGCCGCGTCTGGACAATCCAGTTATAGACCGCCCCCAGCGCCATCAGCACCGATGTGCCCAAGAACACCGCCCGCATGCCGAAATGGCCGCCGACGAAGCCGCCGGCGAGCGGTCCCGCGACCTGGCCGACATACTGCGCCGAGATCGATAGTCCGAGCACATTGCCGCCGACGCCGTCGGGGATGTTGTGACGGATGACGCTGGTGATGCAGGGCAGGAGGCCGCCCAGCGCCAGCCCCATCAGGAAGCGCAACCCGATCAGCTGCCAGCCGTCGGTGACGAAAGCTTGCGGGACAAGCAGCAGGGCCGAAACGGCGAGCGCGCCGACGACCACGTTCCAGTGGCCGACCCGATCGGCAAGCTTGCCCAGCCACGACGAGGACAGGATGGTTCCAAGCGCGGCCGCCGACATCACCACGCCCGCGACCATCGTCACCTTGCTCTGGTCCGCGACGAGCTGCTGCACATAGACCGTGATGATCGGCTCGATCGACATGGTTGCAAAGGCGAGCAGCATGCCGGTCGTCAGCATCGCGACGACCGGACGCTTGTCGGGAATCTGTGCCCAGCCGCTCTTCGGCTTTGCCGACGAGACAGGTTTGGGAGCCGGCGGGTTTTCCTTGATCAGGAAAGTCGTGGCCAGAAAAGCGAGAAAGATGACAGCGCCCGACAACAGGAAGGTGGCGCGGATGCCGATCACCGGCGGCAGCATGCCGCCAAGCAGCGGTCCGACAAGCGAGCCGGCCGTGATGCCGGCCGACAGCACGCCGAGCGCCCAGCCGGAGCGCTCCTTTGGCGTCTGCATGGCCACCAATATCGTCGACCCCGAGGAGTAGCCGCCGGCAAAGCCGATCAGGAGCCTCAGCAGCACCAATTGCCAGACGCTCTCGACCATACCGGTCAGCGACATGCAGATCGCCATGCCGAACGAGGCGCGCACCAGCATCAGCTTGCGGCCGTAACGGTCGCCGAGCCGCCCCCACAGAGGGGCGACCAGCGCCGCCGCAAAGAAGGTGGCACCGTAAGCAACTCCTGACCATTGCACGATTGCCGCGTGCCCTTCGGCACCCAGCTGTTCGACATAAAGCGGCAGGAACGGCAACAGCAGCGTCATGGCAATCAGCGTGCTGAACGAGCCGGCGAAGCAGACGGCGAGATTGCGTCGCCAATGGATATTGTAGCCGCTCTGGGTGCTGTTTTCTGCCATGTCATGCCTACTTGGTTGTCCGGGGTTGTTCCGGATACCGTTTTGGGATACCAGATCGGTATCCGTCATGAACCTCAACCCCGCCGCTGTCAATGCGGCGCCGAAGAGCGGAACGACAAATGTCGCAAATGCAGAATGTCGAAAGGCAGCTTCGCGAAATGATCCTCGGGCTCGAGATCGGCCCGGGCGAGCGGCTGACCGAGCGTTGGATCGAAAGCCGCTTCGGCGCCTCCCGCACCCCGGTCAGGGCGGCGCTGCTGCGCCTCGAGACCGAAGGGCTGATCGCTCGTGACGGCCGCGGCTGGACGGTGGCGCCGATCAATCTCGCCGAGCTCGGCCAGATCGCTGTCTACCGCGAGGCGGTCGAGGTCGCGGCGGTGCGGTTGACGGCGTCGCTGGAAGATCGCAGCGGGATCGAGGTGATCGCGGCGATGCTCGATTCCTGCGACGCCGGTACGCCGCGCGAGGAATGGCACCGCGTTGGTCTGGATTTTCACATCGAGCTGGCCAGGCTTTCCGGCAATGAATTCCTGCTTAGGGGAGTCCGCGATGCAATGACCAGGCTCTCCCGCGCGCGTTGGCTGGAAGTGCGCGACGAGGCGGCGCTTGGCCGCGCCTGGGCCGAGCACCACGCCATCCTGGCTGCCGTGCGAAAGGGTGACGCCGAAAAGGCGGCACGGCTGCTCTCGGCCCACATCGCCGGCAGCCGCGACCGCCTGGTGACTTCGCTGCATGACGAGCGGCGCGGCCTGCGCGCCAGGGGCTTTGCCGTCGTGGGTGGCTGATCCTCGGCCATCGTCGAATATTAGAACTTCAACAAGTTCGTCAGCTTGGGCGGCTTGCAAGATGTTCGGCACAATGCTGTAGGAGGCGACGGACATCTTTAAACGACGGACGCATGGCCTCGCCCTTACGCACCGCAGCGCGGGTATTTTATTTCATACGCAACATCACGCGCGATGTGGCGCCGCAGGCTCTCTTTCGCCAGCGGCTTGCGCGCCGGCTGGAGCAGGCACGGCTCTCCAGCAAAACGGTCCGTGATCGGGTCAACTACTACAACCGGCTCGACCATAGCTTCGTGCCGAGCGCGGCGGCCGTGCCGGCCAGTCAAATACCCAAGTTCGGGAGCATGTACTATTACGACCTGAAGGAGTTCGCCCGCTACTTCGATCGCCACCTGCTCATCGATCTCGAGTTTGGCGACGTCGTCGACGTTCCGGCGGTGCCGTCAATCGTCAAGGACCGGCCGATCCGTAACGACAACGGCAACGCCGTGATCATGAAGCTCGACAAGTTCCGCCATTTCAACATGCCAAAGGACAATCTGTCCTTCGCCGACAAGCGCCCGATGGCGGTCTGGCGCGGTCATTTCAACAATCCGATCCGCAAACGGTTCGTCGATGCCGTGCGCGACCTGCCGTCTTGCGATGCCGGCTCGCCCAAGCCAAGCGCCCCGGAGAACTATCGCAAGCCGTATCTCACGATCGCGCACCAGCGGCAGTTCCGCTACATCGTCTCGCTCGAAGGCAATGACGTGGCGACGAACCTCAAGTGGATCATGAGCTCGAATTCGCTCTGCCTGATGCCGCCGCCGACCTACGAAACCTGGTTCGCCGAGGCTGAGCTCGAGGCCGATGTCCACTACGTGCCTCTGGCGTCGGATTTTTCGGACGTCGCCGACAAGATCGCCTATTTCGAAAAGCACCCGGCGGAAGCCCAACGCATCATAACGGCGGCCAACGCCTATTGCCGCCGGTTCAGCAACGAAAAGGACGAGCGGGCGGTATCGCTGCTCGTCCTCTACAAATATTTCGTGCTAAGCGGCCAGATCGAACCCGACCCGGAGGTCTGGCGTTTTATCGCCGGCTGACCTCCGCGCGTTTTCGGGCGCGGAGCACGGCGCGGATTCTCAGATATCGCTGCGGTCGAGCACCAGGTCGGCGGGGCCGAACCGGTTCTTGGCGGTGAGCTGCTGGTGCCAGTAGGGATAAAGCGCCGGCGGCCGGCTGACGTCGTCGAGGCGCAGGCGCTCGTCCAGGGACAGCATCAGGCTGGCCGCCGCGAGGTTGTCCTTGAGCTGGGCTTCGTTGCGGGCGCCGATCACCAGCGAAGAAACGGCCGGGCGGCCGAGCAGCCAGGCAAGCGCCACCTGTGCCGCCGAAACGCCGCGCGCCTTGCCGATTTCGACCAGAACGTCGACGATCCGCCACAACCTGTCCTCGTCCCGGATCGGCGGTTCGGACCAGCCGCCAAGCTGGCGGGCCGTCGGGCTGTCGCGACGGTATTTGCCCGACAGCAGGCCGCCGGCCAGCGGGCTCCACACCAGCACGCCAAGACCCTGGTCGACCGAGATCGGCAGCAACTCGTACTCCGCCTCGCGCGCTTCCAGCGTGTAGTGGATCTGCTGCGTGACGAAGCGCGGCTGATGATGGCTGTCGCTGATCGAGAGGGCCTTCATCACCTGCCAGCCCGAATAATTGGAACAGCCGACATAACGGATCTTGCCCTGGCTGACCAAAGTGTCGAGCGCAGCGATCGTTTCCTCCAGCGGCGTGACCCCATCCCACTCATGCAGGAAATAGATGTCGATGACGTCGGTCTTGAGCCGCTTCAGGCTCCGCTCGCATTCCCGGATCAGGTGATGGCGCGACAGGCCTTCGTCGTTGGGGCCGTTTCCGATCCGCATGCGCGCCTTGGAGGCGATGAGCACATCGTTCTTGCGCTTGCCGCCGAGCGCCTCGCCGACGATCTCCTCCGACAGGCCGTTCGAATACACGTTGGCGGTGTCGATGAGATTGATGCCGGCATCGATGCAGGTATCGATGATGCGGCTCGCCTCCGAGAGATCGGATTTGCCGACGGCGGCGAACGGGCCCGTCCCGCCGAAGGTCATCGTGCCAAGGGTCAATGTCGAAACCTTCAGGCCGGAACGGCCAAGCGTGCGGTATTCCATGTCAGGTCCTTGCGATTTGTTTTGAAGAGGCGCGCCGTCGCGGGCGCCGGAAGAGGCGAGGGTATTTGTAGGACAATTCGGGCGGCTTGTCGCCCCGCCATCGATACGGGCCGATCACATATCGGCTGGTCCAGCGTTGCCGGCTCCTGCTCGCAATAAAACCGTCATTGCGCGTCTGTATCTCAGTCGGCTTACGGAGTTGTGTTTCCGGCCTCGGCCGGAGCGCGTCCGAGGCGAAAGTGGCTGACAGGCAGGAGCTGCGCAATGAACGAGGTCAAGACGAATTCCGGAGCCAAGGACTGGCTGGAAGCCGAACTCGAGGACACGCTCGACGAGGACTATGAGCTGGAGATTTCCGAACCCGCGCTCTCGCTCGAGATCGCCAGGATCTACAAGAAGTCGCATCCGCCCTCCATCGAGCGAACGACCTATTTCCGCGAGCTGCTGCGGCTGCAGTCGGAGCTCATCAAGCTGCAGTCCTGGGTTGCCTACCACAAGAAGAAGCTGGTGGTGATCTTCGAGGGACGCGACTCGGCCGGCAAGGGCGGCGTCATCAAGCGCATCACCCAGCGCCTCAACCCGCGCATCTGCCGCGTCGTCGCGCTGCCTGCGCCGACCGAGCGTGAAAGATCGCAATGGTATTTCCAGCGCTACGTGCCGCATCTGCCGGCGGGCGGCGAGATCGTGCTGTTCGACCGCTCCTGGTACAACCGATCGGGCGTCGAGCGGGTGATGGGCTTTGCCAATGCGGATCAGGTCGAAGAGTTTTTCCGCGACGTGCCGGAATTCGAACGCATGCTGGTGCGCTCCGGCATCACGCTGGTGAAATACTGGTTCTCGATTACCGACGAGGAGCAGCAGATGCGCTTTTTGATGCGCATCCACGATCCGATGAAGCAGTGGAAGCTGTCGCCGATGGACCTGCAGTCGCGCGTGCGCTGGGAACAATACACCAAAGCCAAGGAAGAGACCTTCGCCCGTACCAACATCAAGGAAGCGCCGTGGTTCATTGTCGAAGGCAACGACAAGAAGCGGGCCCGACTGAACTGCATCGATCACCTGCTGCAGCAAATGCCTTACGAAGACGTGCCGCATGAGGAGATCACGCTGCCGGAGCGCGTCTTCAACCCGTCCTACGAGCGGCAGGTGCTGCCGCGCGAGCTTTATGTGCCGTCGAAGTATTGAGCACTTCCCCATCTCCCACAGGGGGAGAAGGGGGAGCCGAGCTTACGCCCGCCCGATCATCACATGCGTCGCGTCGGCGGTCGCGACCTGGCTGGTGCAGCGGTAGCCGAGCTTCGGCATGTCCAGCCCGGCGAAAAGATGCTCGCCGGAGCCGAGCAGGATCGGCGAGACCGCGAGATGCATCTCGCCGATCAGGCTTTCCTTCAGATATTGCCGGATCGTGGCGACCCCGCCGCCGAGCCGCACATCCTTGTCCTTGGCGGCCGTCTTCGCCTGTTCGAGCGCCGAATGGATGCCGTCGGTGACGAAGTAAAACGTCGTGCCGCCTTCCATTAAGATCGGCGCCCGCTTGTGATGGGTGAGCACGAAGACCGGCACGTGATAGGGCGGGTTGTCGCCCCACCAGCCTTTCCAGCTCTCGTCCGGCCATTCGCCGCGGACCGGCCCGAACATGTTGCGGCCAAGGATCCAGGCGCCGACATTCTCAAAACTGCGCGCGGCGAAGCTGTCGTCGCTGCCGGTGGTGCCGCCGTCTTTGCCGATCACCATCTCACGAAAGGTGCGCGTGCCGATCATCCATTTATGCAGTCCTTCGCCGCCGACGCCGAGCGGGTTTTCGAGAGTCTGATCGGGGCCGGCGCCGTAGCCGTCCAGCGACAGGGTGAAAGCGTTGACGCGCAGCTTTGACATGATCGCCTCGTGAACTAGTTGCATTTTGCAAGCAGTCATGGAGTAGCTTAACTGATTGCATTATGCAAGCGGAATTTTCCGGCGAGCGATCAACTCGTCGGGCGGCGCCCAGGTGACGCGGCGAGAATTTAAAATTGCGCCTGGGCCTAGCCCCTCAGCATCTCCGCAACGGTCGGCGCGAAATAGGTGAGGACCGCGTCGCAGCCGGCTCGCTTGAGCGCGAGAAGCGATTCCAGCATCGCCTTTTCGCCGTCGATCCAGCCATTGGCGCTGGCCGCCTTGATCATCGAATATTCGCCCGACACCTGGTAGGCGAAGGTCGGCATCTGGAACTCGTCCTTCAGCCGGCGGATGATGTCGAGATAGGGCAGCCCAGGCTTCACCATCAGCATGTCGGCGCCTTCGGCCAGATCCTGCTCGGCCTCGCGCACGGCTTCATCGGAATTCGCGTGGTCGATATAATAGGTCTTCTTGTCGCCCTTGAGCAGGCCGGCGGTGCCGACTGCCTCGCGATAGGGGCCGTAGAAGGCCGAGGCGAATTTCGTCGCATAGGACATGATCGCCACGTCCTGGAAGCCGTTGGCGTCCAGCGCGTCGCGGATCGCGCCGATGCGGCCGTCCATCATGTCGGACGGCGCGATGATGTCCGCGCCGGCGGCTGCCTGGATGACGGCCGCGGCCGTGACCTGCTCGACGGTTTCGTCATTGACGATGATGCCGTCGCGCAGGATGCCGTCATGGCCATGGCTGGTGAATGGATCGAGCGCCGCGTCGGTAATGATGCCGATCTCCGGCACCGCGTCCTTGATGGCGCGGGTGGCCCGGTTGATGACATTGTCGGGATCGAGGATATGCGAGCCCGTCTGGTCGCGCAGCGAAAGCTCGATGTTGGGGAAAGTCGCGATCGCCGGGATGCCGAGCTTGGCGGCGCGCTTCGCTTCCTTCACCGCGAGGTCGACCGACAGGCGGTAGACGTCCGGCATGGCGGCGATCGGCTCGCGCACATTTTTGCCGTCGACGACGAAGATCGGCCAGATCAGATCGTTCACCGAGAGCTGGTTTTCCTGCACCAGCCGGCGCGACCAGTCGGCCTTGCGCATGCGCCGCAGCCTGCGGCTGCCTGTGATCTCGTCGACGCTGCGGGCGCCGGCAGGCTTTGCGGGGGTAAACTTGTTCATCGCCAGAACTCTGTTGTCGTCCCGGCTTTTACCATGCGCCCCTGCCGCTGACCAATGCGACACGATTGTGCCAGTTGCTTCCGCGAAGAACGAGGAGAGGGGATCGCCGGCGCTGGAGCACTTCCCTTCTCCCTTGACGGGGAGAAGGTGCCGGCAGGCGGATGAAGGGCAGCCGACGTTTACGGCTGTCCATTCCCCGACAGAATCTGTGCCGCGCCCTTCACAGCCACGCGAAAAGCCTCGTCGAAACTGACGCCGCGCACCTGCCATTGATAGGTCTTGCCGTGTTCGGCCAGCCGCCAGTCGGCGATCCAGCCCAATTCCTTGTCGTTCCACACGATGCTGCCGGCGAGCGCCCGGTCGGCACCCGCCTGCCGGGCGAGCTGGTCGAGCTTTGCCATATCGGCAGTGCGCAGCGCCTTGTCGTCGAGGCCGGCGAGCTGGTCAGCCTTTGGAAAGCTGACATACACCGAGAGCGGCGCCGTCGCGTTGGCAAAGGATTCGCGCATTGACTGGCCGCGATCCTCGTCGGCCGTCAGCACGAAATGTTGCGCCCCTTGCTCGGCCGTTATGAAGACGGCAATCAGCGGCCGCTCGCCGTGCCATGGCTTGCTGCCGAGCTGCGCCAGGAGCTTGTCGACGACTGTGGGCTTGTAGAGGCAGGTGAGATCGTGCGGCCGGTCATGCGTGCCTTGCTCGTCATGGATCGGAACGCCTTCCAGCCGGTCGCGGTAGCGGAAGGATTGGACAAAGTCGGCCGCCTTATTGCGCAGCGCCAGCATCTCCGGCTTCTGCGTCAGCCGCTGATCGCCTGAAACCTTGACCAGCACCTTGTCCAGACAATCCTTGAAGCCGATCTCGCGATTAGCCTCGCCGGTGCCGGTGACGATCGTCTGCGCCAGGTAGAGTTCAGAGGCTGCCTCGGCGGCGGCCGGCGCAACTCCCAGAAAGAGGAGACCTGCCAATCCAGCAACGAGACGAGAAACCCCAGCCATGTCGATTAGCTCGAAATCTGTCGCGCCGCCTACGCGCGACACTTTGCCGGTTACCTAACACCGGAAGCGGCTGGCCGCCAGCGCGGCGTTGCCGCCATTGACGCATCCTTATGCCGCCTTTAGCACTTCAATCCCCCTGGAAGGGCGGAGAGGAGGATTCTCTGGCGATGGATTTTGGCGGAGGCGACGAGATTCGCTTCGAGCGTCTAGGCAAGGCGGGCGTCGTCACACTGACGCGGCCGCAGGCGCTCAATGCCGTCACCCATCGCATGGTCAAGGCGCTTGGCAAGGCGCTTGACGCCTGGGAGGGCGATGCCGGCGTCGCCGTCGTCGTCGTCAAGGCTGAGGGCAGGGCGTTTTCCGCCGGTGGCGATATTCTGCACATTTACGAGGCGGGCCGCGCCGGCAAGCCGCCGGTCGACTTCTTCGCCGACGAGTATCGTCTCAATGCCCGCATCGCCCGCTTCAGGAAACCCTATGTCGCGCTGATCGACGGCATCGTCATGGGCGGCGGGGTCGGCATTTCCTTCCACGGCTCGCACCGCGTGCTGACCGAGAACGCGCAATTCGCCATGCCGGAAGTCGGCATCGGCTTCTTCCCCGATGTTGGCGCCAGCCATTTGCTGCCCGATCTCGGCGGCAGCTTCGGCACGTATCTGGGGCTGACGGGAAACCGCATCCGCTATGGTGATGCCCTGTGGTCGGGCCTCGCCACCCACACGATCAAGGCCGAGGACCAGGCGGGGCTTCTTGACGAGCTGGCGACAAGCGGCGACGCGAACGCGGAGTTGCGCGATTTCTTCACACCCGCAAGACGCGAGACCGAGCGGCAGGATCTGGAATCGATCGCCCGCCATTTTTCGCAACCCTCGCTCGCCGCTATCGTCGCCAGCCTGGAACGAGCATCCGCCACCGACGCTTTCGCCGCCAAGACGCTGGCGACGATCAGGACGCGTTCGCCGACCAGCCTCAACGTCGCCTGGCGCGAGATCAGCGCCGGGTCGACGCTGTCGATGGACGAGTGCATGAAGATGGAGTTCCGCATCCTCAACCGCATGCTGGCCGGCCACGACTTTTATGAAGGCATCCGCGCCGCCATCATCGACAAGGGTTCGAAGCCGGAATGGCGGCCCGCCAGCCTCGATGCGGTGAGCGCGGCCGATGTCGACGCGTATTTCGCGCCGCTCGGGGCCGGGGAGCTGGAGCTGTGAGCGAGGTCACCTCCAGGCGCGTGGTGCTGCAGCCCTCGACCACCGAGATCATCTTCGCCTGGTTCCAGCGGGTCATTGCCGGCTACTGCCTGCTGTTCGGTGTCCTCTACTGGGTCCGGCTGATCGGCATCTATCCGGGCGAGCTCTGGCGCTTCGACCTGATGCCGGTGCACTGGCAGGTGGCCGCGGCCACGCTTGCCGTCTTCTTTCCTTTCGCCGCCGCGGGCCTTTGGATGCTTGCCTCCTGGGGGCCGGTGATCTGGTTCATCTGCGCGGCGACCGAGACCGTCATGTATGCCGGCTTTCCCAATCTCTTCGGACATCGGATCCTGATCGTCGTCTCACATGCCTGCGTGGCGCTGCTCTACATCGTCTTCCGCGTGGTCATCTGGCTGCAGAAGCGCCAGCTCAGGCAATAGCTTGCCGGGCGGCGTAAGGAACCTAGATACGGGGTCGGCGACTGCCCCAAAACCCTTGGCTAAATCTTTAGGTTAATTGTTCTTGCTCGTATGACCGTTCGTTAAGCCTCTTTCGAAACCTCTTACCGGTAAGCTCTTGTTAGCCCTGGCGTTTAAGTCGAATTTTATGAGTATTCGATAGTGTCGCGATCAAGGTGAAGAACAAAAAATCACCGGGCGACAAACGAGAGGCAAAGACAATGATCAATTCGCGTCCGGCGGCGAAGACCGCCAACGTTTCCGACGATCGCCGCGAGGCGATCCGTTCGCTGTACATGGAATCGCTGCAGCTGGTGGAGCGTCTGCATCGCCGTCTGCTTGACGTGATCAAGGACGAGTTCGACCGCAACGGCCGCTCCGACATCAACGCCATCCAGGCGCTTTTGCTCTTCAACATCGGCAATTCGGAGCTGACCGCCGGCGAGCTGCGCTCGCGCGGTTATTATCTCGGCTCGAACGTCTCCTACAATCTGAAGAAGCTGGTCGACCTCGGCTTCATCAACCACCAGCGCTCGCGCATCGACCGCCGCTCGGTCCGCGTCTCGCTGACGCCGAAGGGCAACGAGGTGGCCGAGGTCGTCGCCGGCCTCTACGAGCGCCATGTCGGCTCGATCGAGGCCGTGGGCGGCATCAACACCGACGAGTTCAAGCAGATGAACCGCGCGCTCCAGCGTCTGGATCGCTTCTGGAACGACACGATCGCTTACCGGATGTAAGCGGATTCGAAATCTAAGACGATCGAAGTCGCGCCGAAGAAGCGCGGCCGGAGGAAGCAATCAGGACCGGTGCCGACAGGTGCCGGTTCTTTTCTTTTGCGAAAGCGCGCTGCAGCAGGGCGCTTGACCGCCGAGCAGCGCGCGTGGAAGCTCTGCAGGCAAAAGAGGAGGGCCTCATGCGTCATATCCTGCTTGCGATTTGCGCTGTGATCCTTGTTTCACCGGCCGCTGCCCGGACTCTCGGTTATGGCTCCAAGGCCGGAATGGAGGTTACGGTCGTCAAGAAATCCGGCATCAACACCTCGCATGCCAGCATCCTGACCAAACATACGAGGCAGAACGCCATCGGATACTGCCGCGACTATGTCGGTAAGGTGACCGAGGATTGCATCGCTAAGGAAATGAAAACGCCCTTGCATCTGGAGATCACAGCGGACTGCAAGAGCGGAAAATTCACCACCTTTTACGGCGCCAACATGCTGTTCCAGAGGCGCAGCCCCGCCGGAAGCGAGACGGATTATCAGATCACCGACACCGACGAGAACGTGGTGCTCGATGGCTCGGGGGCCTCGGGCTACGACTACACGCTGGAGCAGTTCAAAGCCCTCTGCCCGAACCGGGTGAAATAGGGCAAACCGAGGATGACGGCGGGCATCCTGTGAACCCGCCGCTATCGGCGATGCCAAAATGCCTCGGTCCCATTTTTTGATCATCTTGCCGGATGCAAATCGCGGGCCAAGGTCACGTTGCCGCCATAATCGCAGTGAAAGCGAGAATGCGGGTGATGCTGCGGGCCGAGGCCCTGCGCTTCCTGGAGCAGGTGTCGTGGTCCTACGTTTTCACGCCCTGCTGACGCAAGTCATGGTTGGCTAATTGTTAAGATTGCCGACCCTAGAGTGCGGGCAACCCGCCAGTAGAGCGAACTGAGCGAGATTAGATATAGCTAAAATGTCTGGAACATCCATGAGAACCAGCCGCCGTTTCTTCCTGACCGGAGCCTCTGCGCTCGCCGCCGCCGTCGTCGCCGGCCATGCCAGCGCGCAGGATGTGATCGGCGACATTCTGAAATCCTCGACCCGCGGCAATTGGGACGACCAGTTCGACGCCCGTGCAAGCGAGACCGGCAAGGTTGCCTCGACGCTGCCGATCTTCAGCCTGCAGACCGTAGCCTTCACCGAGCAGGCGGTGGCGCAGTACCAGGGCATTGTCGGCCAGGGCGGCTGGGAGCAGGTTCCGGCAACCAAGAAATTGCAGCTCGGCGTCGACGATCCGGATGTCGTGCCGCTGCGCAAGCGGCTGATGGTCTCGGGCGACCTGTCGCAGAGCGCCGGCATTTCGACGGCGTTCGATTCCTATGTCGACTCGGCGGTCAAGCGCTTCCAGCTCCGTCACGGCCTGCCGGCCGACGGCTCCATGGGCAAATACACTTATTCGGCGATGAACGTGCCGGCGCCGATCCGGCTTGGCCAGCTGCAGACCAATCTGCAGCGGCTGCGCGAAAAGGCGGGCACGCTTGGCGACCGCTATGTGCTGGTCGATATTCCGGCCGCGCAGGTGGAAGCCGTCGAGAACGACCGCGTCGTGCTGCGCCACACCGCGATCGTCGGCAAGATCGACCGCCAGACGCCGATCGTGAATTCCAAGATCAACGAGATCATCGTCAATCCTTACTGGAACGCGCCGGTCTCGATCGTGCGCAAGGACATCATTCCGCTGATGCGGAAGGACCCGAACTACCTCAAGGACAGCCACATCCGGCTGTTCGCGCCTGACGGCAGCGAGGTCGATCCGATGACCGTCGACTGGTCGACGGACGATGCCGCCAAGTACCGCTTCCGCCAGGATCCCGGCGCCGGCAACGCCATGGCCTCGGTCAAGATCAATTTCCCGAGCCCGGACGGCGTCTACATGCACGACACGCCGCAGCAGAGCCTGTTCGGCAAGCTGATGCGCTTCGACTCTTCCGGCTGCGTGCGCGTCCAGAATGTGCGCGACCTCGTCACCTGGATCCTGCGTGATACGCCCGGCTGGGATCGCCAGCATTTCGAGGCGGCGATCAAGACTGGCGAGAATACGCCGGTGCAGGTGGTCAACCCGGTGCCGGTCCACTTCCTGTACCTGTCGGCATGGTCGACCGGACCCGGCGTCGTGCAGTTCCGCGACGACATTTACGGCCTCGACGGCAACAGCGAGCTGCAGATTACTTCTGCTCTGTAACCGATTGATATAAATCAAGAAAAGGCCGCTCTTGGAGCGGCTTTTTTGTTTGCATGTCCCCAAACAGTGCGCAGCGGTTTTGGCAGAGCGACATGCGTCGAATATGAGACTTACAGCGCGAACAGCTGGAATAGCATCATGGACGTCGCCGTCTTCATTCTCGTCGTGCTTGCTTTCGTGGCGCTTTCCGGCGCTCTCGTGCGGCTGGTGCGGGTGCCGCTCCCCGTGCTGCAGATTGCGATCGGCGCCGCGCTTGCCTGGCCGGCCAAGGGACTGCATGTCGAGATCGATCCGGAACTCTTTCTGCTGGTGTTCATTCCGCCGCTTCTGTTCGGTGATGCCTTCGCGGCGCCGAAACGGGAGCTGATCGAGCTGCGCCGGCCGATCCTCGATCTCGCCGTCGGACTTGTCTTCTTCACCATCGTCGGCTTCGGGTATGCTCTGCACTGGCTGGTGCCAAGCATCCCGCTGGCGGTTGCGTTCGCTTTAGCCGCCGTGCTGTCACCGACCGATGCCGTTGCCGTGTCCTCGATTGTCGACCGCAATGTCGTTCCGGCTCGGCTGATGCACATATTGGAAGGCGAATCCCTGCTCAATGATGCCTCCGGCCTGGTCATGTTCCGCTTTGCCGTTGCGGCGGCGCTGACTGGCAGCTTTTCGTTCGCCGCCGCCTCGTTGAGCTTTCTTTACGCCGTGGCGGCCGGCATCCTCGCGGGCATTGCGGCGTTGTTCGTCGCCGCCAAGGCGCTG
>NZ_RZSV01000500.1:0-634 GCF_004023205.1 Mesorhizobium sp. M1A.F.Ca.IN.020.03.2.1
ATGGTGAAGGTGCCGCCCTGGGTGGTGCTCTCCTTGGAGGTGTCGGAGCCGGCCGATTCACCGGCGCCGCGGCTGGCGAGCAGGTCGTCCTCGTTGACCGTCACGTCGCCGCCATTGGCTGCCGGCGTCAGGTCGGTGATGGTCGGCGGCGTGTTGCCGATCGAGATCGTCAGCGTGGTGTGCGAGGTGTCGCCGTCGCCGTCCTTGATGGTGTAGGTGAAGACGTCGTCATGGCCGCCGGCGGTGCCGGCGTCGCGGACATAGGTGTAGGAGCCGTCGGCATTGAGCGTCAGCTTGCCGTAGGTGCCCTGGATGACCGAGCCGACGGTGGCGGCGCTGTCGAGATTGGCATTGGTGTTGCCGGCCGCGACGCCGACCACGGTTGCGCCGTCGGCGCCCTTGGTGTCGGCGCCGGCCGCATTGCCGTCGCTGCCCGCGCCGGTCATGACGTTGCCGCCGATCGAGGCGAACGAGCCCGCAGGCACGGCATCGGTGTCGGCGACCGCGGTCGGCACGTCGTCGACGATGTTGACGGAGAGCGTGCCGGTGGCGTTCTGGCCGTCCTGGTCGGTGAGCGAGACGGTCATGTTCTCGAACAGGCTGTTGGTGCCCTGGCCGGCGGCATGCGCCTCGT
>NZ_RZSV01000501.1:0-623 GCF_004023205.1 Mesorhizobium sp. M1A.F.Ca.IN.020.03.2.1
ATGCAGGGGGGGTCCCTGGCGGACCAAACAACCCGCTTGGTGCGCGTGCCCTCTATCTCTATCGCAACGGGCGCGACACCCACTTCCGGATACATGGTACAAACGAGCCATGGACGATAGGCACAGCGGTATCGAGCGGATGCATCCGTTTGATCAATGACGACATCATTGACCTCTACGACCGTACTTCTTTGGGCACGACGGTGGTGGTTATTTGATGGTGGGCAGGCCTGATTTCCGTTGGATAGTGAACCCTGCCAGCACGTCACCGCAAAGGCGCCGCCTGCAACCGGGCGCCGACTGTGTCATTTCTGCACTAGGCTTTGGTGTAGATCGCGGCTAACTTGGTGGGGCTGCATATCTTTTTATTTGTGGCGATTCTATAGGCTGTTCCGCCCCCGGGGAAAGGATTGCTTGATGAACAGGATGTTGATTGTAATGGTTGCTACCCTCGCCGTTACCAGCCTGAGCGGCTGCGCGAACGGGATCGGTAAAGGAAAGGGGAAGGCTCCTCCGCCGGAACCCGCTGCCGTAGAGGAGCCCGTGATTAAATAAGCGCCGGCTTTCGGAGATTTGGGGAAGGGCCGCCAGGCCCTTCCCCATCGATATGCAGGGGCCAAGGC
>NZ_RZSV01000502.1:0-596 GCF_004023205.1 Mesorhizobium sp. M1A.F.Ca.IN.020.03.2.1
GTATGAAGTCGTCATAGGCCGCAGCACCGAGGCCGCCACCGGTCAGAAAATCGAGATAGAGACGATCGACCGCAAGGATGTGGTTGAGCGTCTCCTTGATCGAGGGAAAGAAACTGGTTCGACCGGCCTCGAACTCGCCGGGCTGAAGCTCCAGCACGGCGCGGTAGAGCCGGTCGTTCGACCACAAATTGTTGCGCGCCATCCGGCGCAGGTGCTCGAGCAAGGTCACCCTTTCAGGTTCCTTTCTCCCCCTCGTATTTCTCGACCTTCTGCTCGATGGCGCCGAAGATCGAATGGCCGGCCTTGTCCTTCATCTCGATCCGCACCGTGTCGCCGAAGCGCAGGAACGGTGTCTTCGGCTCGCCGCTCTCGATGGTCTCGATCATGCGCAGTTCGGCGATGCACGAATAGCCGGCGCCGCCTGCCGCGACCGGCTTGCCTGGCCCATCATTCAGCTTATTGGAGACGGTGCCGGAGCCGATGATGGCGCCGGCGGCGAGCGGCCGCGTTTTCGCGGCATGCACGATCAAGGCCGGGAAATCGAAGGTCATGTCGATGCCGGCATTGGCACGGCCGAACGGTTTGCCGTTGAGATC
>NZ_RZSV01000503.1:0-586 GCF_004023205.1 Mesorhizobium sp. M1A.F.Ca.IN.020.03.2.1
CAGTGGCGATCGTCGAGCGGCTGGTCGAGATGGCAGCCGCGCTCGCGGCCGGTCCCGATCCCACGACACCTTCGGGCTTGGTTGGGCTTCTGACCTCGCGTCCCCACCCGAACCTTTGCACCAAGGCAGGCGCCTTCGCCTCCTATCGTAAGAAGGGCAAATGGGCTGCAGCGGCCAAGCAGGCCGGCCTTTCCAAGGCCGATGGTGATCAGCTGAACCACGCAGCCGAGGGCCACTACACCGCCTGCTGCGAGGACTGGGTTTCGCTTCTTCAGGCGGCGGCCAGCCAGGTTCTGGCGGCGCTGATCGAAGAGGCGCGTCCGATCCTGCAACGCTATCGCGACCACAAGCGCGCGAGCGCCCAACTCGACTTCGACGATCTGATTTTCGCCGCGCGTGATCTGCTGCGCGATCATGACGATGTCCGGCGCGCGCTGGGGCAGCGCTTCGCCCATGTCCTCGTCGATGAGTTCCAGGACACCGATCCCCTGCAAACTGAGATCCTCTGGCGGCTGTGCGGCGATCCGGTCGACAGCGATGACGATTGGACCGGGTTCCGGATCCGGCCCGGTGCACTCTTCCTGGT
>NZ_RZSV01000504.1:0-579 GCF_004023205.1 Mesorhizobium sp. M1A.F.Ca.IN.020.03.2.1
AATCCGGCACCGGCAAGTCGACGCTGGTGCGGGCCGTCGCGGGCCTGTGGCCCTGGGGCGGCGGCAGCGTCAATTTCCATGCCGGCAAGCGGCTGTTCATGTTGCCGCAACGCCCCTACATCCCGACCGGCACGCTGCGGCGCGCGGTCGCCTATCCGGCCGCCGCCGACAACTGGACGGTGGACGAGATCGACGCCGCCCTCGACAAGGTCGGCCTCGGCTACCTGCGGGACAGGATCGAGGAAGAGGCGCCGTGGGACCAGACGCTCTCCGGCGGCGAAAAGCAGCGCCTCGCCTTCGCGCGCCTGCTGCTGCACGAGCCAGACATCGTCGTGCTGGACGAGGCGACCTCGGCGCTGGACGAGAAGAGCCAGGACAAGATGATGCAGACGGTGGTCCAGGCATTGCCGAAGGTCACCGTCATCAGCGTCGCCCACCGCGCCGAGCTGGAAGCCTTCCACAGCCGCAAGATCACGCTGGAGCGGCGCGAGGGCGGCGCGAAGCTGGTCAGCGATGTGGAGCTGGCGCCGCGCAAGGGCAAGCGCAACGTGTTCGCGCGGGCGCTGTGGGGGAGCGGGG
>NZ_RZSV01000505.1:0-568 GCF_004023205.1 Mesorhizobium sp. M1A.F.Ca.IN.020.03.2.1
TTTCGGCATAGGCTTCCGCCATGTCGAGGGTGAGGGGATGGCGGCGCTGCAGCCGGGTCTTTCGCCGCGCTTCGTCAAGGGCACCTTCGTGCCGGGGTGGAAGACAGTCGCCGATCCGAAACTGCTCGGCAAGGCGATCTGGGCCTATGCGGAGCGGCTCGGCGCGCGCTTCGAGCACGCGCGCGTCGAGCGTATCGGGACCGGAACAAACGGCGTCACGCTTATGCTTGCGGACGGCACGGCCCGAAAAGCGAAGCAGCTCGTGATCGCCGCCGGCGCCTGGTCGCATCTGCTGGCCAAAGATATCGGCGACCGCATCCCGCTGGAGACCGAGCGCGGTTACAACACCACGCTGCCGGTGTCGGCCTTCGACGTGAAGCGGCAGCTGATCTTTTCCGGGCACGGCTTCGTCATCACGCCGCTGGAAACCGGCTTGCGCGTCGGCGGCGCCGTCGAGCTCGGAGGCATCGAACGAGCGCCGAATTTCGCGCGCTCGAAGGCGACGCTGGAAAAAGCCAAGCGTTCCCTGCCCGGGCTCGATCCGTCGGGCGGCCGCGAGTGGACGGGC
>NZ_RZSV01000506.1:0-561 GCF_004023205.1 Mesorhizobium sp. M1A.F.Ca.IN.020.03.2.1
AGGCGATATCGAGCGAAAGGTCCGACAGCGCGCCGGTGACCTCTGAGAGCAGGCCGGGCCGGTCCAGCCCCTCGATTTCGATCACGGAAAAACGGTTCGACAGCGTGTTGCGGATCTCGGCGCGCGGCGGAATGCGGAAGGCCTTGGCGCCGCGCTTCGGCTTGGCCCGCTTCTCGATCATCTCGGGCAGCCAGCTCTTGCCGGACAGCACGTCCTCGATCAGCTTGCCGACGCGTTCGGCCCGCCGCCGCTCGTCCTCGTCGCGATCGAATTCTCTGGAGATCAAAATGGTGTCCAGCGCCCGCCCGTCAGAGGTGGTGAAGATCTGCGCATCGACGATGTTGCCGCCGGCCGCGGCACAGGCGCCAGCGATCACCGACAGCAGGCGCGGATGGTCCGGCGCCAGCACGGTGATCTCGGTTACCGCTTCGAACTCATGCGTCTTCACAATGGTGGCGAGCTTCCTGCCGGCCACATCCGCCTCGCGGACGAATTCGGCGTGGCGCAACTGGTCGGGCAGGTCGACGGTCAGCAGATAGTTTTCGTAGTGCTGGGCGACAT
>NZ_RZSV01000507.1:0-559 GCF_004023205.1 Mesorhizobium sp. M1A.F.Ca.IN.020.03.2.1
GCGCAGAACCGTGCGCCCGATTATCTGAACGGCCTCAATCCCGAACAGCGGCTCGCTGTTGAAACGACCGAAGGCCCGGTTCTGGTGCTGGCCGGCGCCGGCACCGGCAAGACGCGGGTGCTCACCACGCGAATCGCCCACATCCTTGCCACCGGCAGGGCCTTCCCCTCGCAGATTCTCGCCGTCACCTTCACCAACAAGGCCGCGCGCGAGATGAAGCAGCGCATCGGCTTGCTGATCGGCGAGCAGAATGTCGAGGGCATGCCCTGGCTCGGCACCTTCCACTCGATCGGCGTCAAGCTGCTGCGCCGGCATGCCGAGCTTGCCGGATTGAAATCCGATTTCACCATCCTCGATACCGATGACGTGGTGCGGCTGATCAAGCAGCTGATCCAGGCCGAAAATCTGGACGACAAGCGCTGGCCGGCCAAGACCTTCGCGCAGATGATCGACAACTGGAAGAACAAGGGCCTTGGCCCCGACGAGATTCCGGAAGGCGACGCGCGCAGCTTCGGCAACGGCAAGGGGCGCCAGCTCTACAAGGCCTATCAGGAACGGC
>NZ_RZSV01000508.1:0-540 GCF_004023205.1 Mesorhizobium sp. M1A.F.Ca.IN.020.03.2.1
GGTTAGGCATCTCCTGATAGAAGAAGGTGATCAAAAGCGAAGCGATATGCGCGCCGTCGACGTCGGCGTCGGTCATGATGATCACGCGGTCGTAGCGCAGGTCCTCGTCGCGATATTTCGAGCGCGTGCCGCAGCCGAGCGCCTGAACCAGGTCGGAAATCTGCTGGTTGGCGGCAAGCTTGTCGTTGCCGGCGCTGGCGACGTTGAGGATCTTGCCGCGCAGCGGCAGCACCGCCTGGCTGGCGCGGTCGCGTGCCTGCTTGGCCGAGCCTCCGGCCGAGTCGCCCTCGACGATGAAGATCTCGGCGCCGGCCGCGGCGTTCTGCGTGCAGTCGGCGAGCTTGCCCGGCAGGCGCAGCTTGCGTACGGCGCTCTTGCGCGAGACTTCCTTTTCCTGACGCCGGCGCACACGCTCATCGGCGCGCGCGATCACCCATTCGAGAAGCTTCGAGGCTTCCTGCGGGTTGTCGGCCAGCCAGTGGTCGAACGGGTCGCGGATGGCGGTTTCAACGATGCGCATCGCCTCGATGGTGGCCAGCC
>NZ_RZSV01000509.1:0-492 GCF_004023205.1 Mesorhizobium sp. M1A.F.Ca.IN.020.03.2.1
CATCCATCTCTTCCACCCGATAGACCTTCATGTGCGACCTCTGCTCTATTCATCCCGTATCTGAACAGAGATCCAGGAAGCTTTGTTCCTGGGCGAAGCGGCGACCCGAAGGATACCGGTCAAAAGACGATACCCGTCACCCCAACGGGATGGCGAGCATCGATCTAGCGGCTGCCGACGAGGAAGGTGACGCATTTCCTCGCCGGCTCCATCCATTGCTATGGCGAGGATTTAGCGTTGGGACCAAAGCGTCAGCTCCTCCGACTTCGGTCGCATCGGGGAACATTCCACCAATCGGCAGGTTTGGTTCGCCGGCGCGATTCATGCCGAGGCGCGCCGCTGGGTTGCGCGAGACCCCGGAGCCCCGCTCGTCCCTCACGACCGGGCTCTTGCGTGTGATGCTGCCGTACAAGTAAGCAACCTAAGATCGCGGCCGGCTTTTCCCCCGCATGAGCGCGCGCGCTTTGAAATTTCTGGACCGATGGATGGCAG
>NZ_RZSV01000050.1:0-31097 GCF_004023205.1 Mesorhizobium sp. M1A.F.Ca.IN.020.03.2.1
GCCTTCAGCGATGCGATGCCGCCCGACTGTTCGGCCGGGAAGAATTTCAGGAAGCGCAGGCCGGCTTCGCGCGCAGCCATGATCTCGCCGGGGGTGATGGCGCCGGGCAGCAGCGGCACGGGGCTGTCCTTGGCCGCGTCGAGAAGCTGGCTCGTAATGCCGGGGCTGACGATGAATTTCGAGCCGGCGCGTGCCGCCTCGTCGAACTGCTTGGCATCGAGAATGGTGCCGGCACCGACAACCGCATCCTCGACTTCGGCCGCGACGCGGCGGATCGCTTCCAGCGCATCGGCGGTGCGCAGCGTGATCTCGATCGCCCTCAAGCCGCCGCGCGACAGAGCGCGAGCGAGCGGCACGGCGTCGGCGACATTGGCGATCTTGAGCACCGGGATGACCGGCTGGCCGTTGAGGAGCGACAGAAGCTTTTCGGTCTTGCTGGTCATTGGCTTGTCTCTCCGTTTCGGTCGATTTCAACCGATTAGCAGAAGGGGTATTCCGAGTCCACGAAGGCGGGCGTGTCGCAATGTCACGCGGCCCGTCCGCTCCGCCTTGAAACGGCTTTCAGCACGGTCTAGTGGCATGGGCGTGACAACAAACAAGGAAATTCAGCCGGTCCGCGTTGCCGCGCTCTACAAGTTTGCGTGGCTCGACAATTACCAATCGCTGCGCGCGCCGCTTGCCGCCTTCTGCTGCGGACGCGGCATCAAGGGCACGCTGCTTTTGGCGCATGAGGGCATCAACGGCACGGTCGCCGGCAGCGAGGCAGCGATCGCCGCGCTTATCGATCACCTGGAGGCGATCGAAGCGCTTGCCGGCCTGGAAGTGAAATACAGCACCGCCGCCGAGATGCCGTTCCACCGCATGAAGGTGCGGCTGAAGCGCGAGATCGTCACGATGGGCGTCGACAATCTCGATCCGGCGAGCAGCGCCGGCACCTATGTCGCGCCGGCCGATTGGAACGCGCTGATCTCGGACGCCGACACGTTGGTCATCGACACGCGCAACGCCTACGAGGTTTCGATCGGCACCTTCAAGGGCGCGGTCGATCCCAAGACCGCCAGCTTTCGCGAGTTCCCGGGCTGGGTCGAAGAGCACCGCGAGGAGCTCGAAGGCCGCAAGGTGGCGATGTTCTGCACCGGCGGCATTCGCTGCGAGAAGGCGACCGCTTACGTGAAGTCGCTGGGCTTCAGGCAGGTCTTCCACCTTAAGGGCGGCATCCTGAAATATCTCGAAGAGGTGCCGGCCGAAGAGAGCCTGTGGCAGGGCGAATGCTTCGTCTTCGACGAGCGGGTATCGGTGTCGCATGGCCTGGCCGAGGGCGAAGCCGAACTCTGCCGCGCCTGCCGCCATCCGCTCACCGTCGAGGACCGGCTCTCGCCGAAATATACGGTCGGCGTCTCATGCCCGCATTGCTTCGAAGCGCGCTCGGACGAGGACCGCGCGCGCTACGCCGAGCGCCATCGCCAGGTGGAACTCGCGCATGCGCGGGGCGCCAAGCGCCACATCGGAAGCTGAGCAGCCCAGGTTTCGTCAAATCATCCGCCCGTTCATTGTAATGTCAATGCGCGGGGCCTACGTCTTGCCGATCCGAAACCCCGCCCGGGCGCATTCGGCCGGGCCAATTCTGGAGGCATTGATGCTCGACCCCAAGAAGCTGCTCGACGACCTTTTCGGCTCGCAAATTCCCGGCACGGGATCGACCGTTCGCGACAAGGCGGGGCAGGCGGTGCAGATGGCGAAGGACAATCCGCTCGCCGCCGGCGCGCTGGCGGCGGTGCTGCTCGGCACCGGCCCCGGTCGACAGGTGACGGGCGCTGCCATGAAGCTCGGCGGCCTGGCAGCCATTGGCGGCCTCGCCTACAAGGCCTACCAGAACTACAAGGCCGGCAATGTGCCGGCACAAGAACCCGTGGCCGGCGAGCCCGAGTTGCTGCCGCCGCCCAAGGACACCGCCTTCCATCCCTCGCAGGCGCCGCAGGGCGAGGCCGAATTCACGCTGACCCTGGTGCGGGCGATGATCTCCGCAGCCAAGGCGGACGGTCATGTGGATGACGAGGAGCGGCAGAAAATCGCCGACAAGCTCAAGCTCGCCGGCATCGGTGCCGAAGCGGAAAAATTTCTGCTGGATGAGCTTGAACGCCCGCTCGATCTCGACGTCCTGATCGCCGGCGCCAAGACCGATGCGCAGAAGGTTGAGCTCTACACCGCCTCGCGCCTCACCATCGATCCCGACACCCGTACGGAGCGCGGCTATCTCGACCTGCTAGCCGGCCGCCTCGGCCTGCCGGACGCGCTGGTCGACCATGTCGAGGCGACGGTCTCGGCGGCGAAGGCGCCGGCTTGAACCGTGCCCGATCCGCGCCAGCAAATTGCCGGTTGGTAAACGCGCATCGGACGTGCTGCTGGCCGTTAATCTTTCGTTAACCCAGCAAGCGCATCATTCTAACCAGTCGGACCGGCTTATCCTCCTCCCAAGCGCGGTTCAGATGAGGGGCGGTCGCCAATGACCGCCCTTTTTGTCGGCTCCGCTTTCTTGCCGACAATAGCCGCTTGCCACGCCCTCCGTCATTTGCGATGCCACGTCTTCTTCCAGCAGTGACGGGGAGCGAGGACGATGACCGCCATGACAGAGAAAACAGCCATCGTAACCGGCGCCGGCACCGGCATCGGCAAGAGCGTCGCCACCACGCTGCTCAAGGCAGGCTGGAACACCGTGTTCTGCGGCCGCCGCAAGACGCTGCTCGAGGAGGCGATCGCCGAGGCCGGGAAGACCAGCGCCAGGGCGCTTGCCGTTGCATGCGACATCAGCAAGGCCGGCGAAGTCGACGACATGTTCGAGACAGTGGTGGAGGCGTTCGGGCGCGTCGACCTGCTCTTCAACAATGCCGGCATGGGCTACAAGTCGACGCTGATCGACGAGATCCCGGTCGAGGTCTGGAACGATGTCGTCGGCGTCAACCTGACCGGCTCGTTCCTATGCGCCCGTGCCGCCTTCGGCGTCATGCGCCGGCAAAAGCCGATGGGTGGGCGCATCATCAACAATGGCTCGGTGTCGGCCTATGCGCCGCGGCCGGGCTCAGCGCCCTACACGGCGACCAAGCATGCCATCACCGGCCTGACCAAGACCCTGGCGCTCGACGGCCGGCCCTATGACATTGCCTGCGGCCAGATCGACATCGGCAATGCGCTGACCGAGATGGCGCAGGCGATGACCGTCGGCGTGCCGCAGGCCAACGGCTCCATCGCCGCCGAAGCGGTGATGGATGTCCAGCGCGTCGCCGACGCGGTGCTTCACATGGCGAGCCTGCCGCTCGACGCCAATGTGCTGTTCATGACGGTGATGGCGACGAAGATGCCGTTCGTCGGCCGCGGGTGAGGGGGTTGAGGCTCTATTTCGTCAAGAACCCTTCGATCCGCTCCAGCGCTCGCAATATGTTCTCCTCGGAATTGGCGTAGGAAAGCCGGACATAGCCTTCGCCGAGCACGCCGAAATCGGGGCCGCCGATCAGCGCTACGCCGGCATCCTCCAACAGCGCCGAGGCAAGCTTCTTGGCCTTCCAGCCGGTCTTCGAAACATTGGGGAAGGCGTAGAAGGCGCCCTTCGGCGTGATGCAGGAAATGCCGGGGAGCGCGTTCAGCCCTTCGACCACTATCTTCCTGCGGTTGTCGAAGGCGAGCATCATCTTTTCGACATCGTCCTGCGGGCCGTCTATCGCGGCGATGCCGGCATACTGGCTCGGCGCGTTGACGCAGGACCAGCAGTTGACCGCAAGCTTGCGCACCTTGTCGTAGAGATAGGCGCCCTTTTCGCCGTTTGGCCAGATCGACCAGCCCATGCGCCAGCCGGTCATCGCCCAGGTCTTGGACCAGCCGTTGAGCACGATCAGCCTGTCGCGGAGTTCCGGAAAGTTGAGCAGCGAGCAGTGGGTCTCGCCGCCATAGGTCATGACATCGTAGATTTCGTCGGAGAGGATCGCGACCTCAGGGTGCTTCTCCAAGCCCTTCACGAGTTTGGCGATCTCGTCCCGCGCGGTCACGCCGCCGGTCGGATTGGCGGGCGAGTTTAGGATCAGCAGCCTCGTCTTCGGCGTGATGAGCGCCAGCGTCTCTTCCGCCGAGAAGGCAAAGCCGTTCTCCTCGCGGATCGGCACCGGGATTGGAGCAGCACCCGTGAACTCGATCATCGAACGATAAATCGGAAAGCCGGGATCGGGATAAAGAATCTCCGCCCCCGGCTCGCCGAACATCAGGATCGCGGCGAACATGGTCGGCTTGCCGCCGGGCAGGATCATCACGCTCTCGGGCGATACTTCGACGCCGGTGGTGGTCAGCGTGCGGCGCACGACGGCCTCGCGCGTGGCTAAAAGGCCGTTGGCAGGCGTGTAGCCGTGGTGGCCGTCGCGCAGCGCCTTAATCGCCGCCTCGACGATATGCTGCGGCGTCTTGAAGTCGGGCTGGCCGATGCCGAGGTTGATGATGTCGCGGCCCTGATGGGCAAGCGCCGTTGCCCGCGCGAGCACCGCAAAGGCATTTTCCTCGCCGAGACGATCGAAGGCCGCGATGGTGTGGAGCATTTTTCCCGTCCCTGTGGTTCTTTCTGTGGGCGAGCGTTTTTGTGAGCGTGCGCCAGGAAAAGTCAAACGGATTGGAGCGGTCGGTGTCGGAAAATCTGAAGAATTGGCAGGCACGCCCGCGCCCCGAACGCAAGGCGCTGGAAGGTCGCTATGTCCGGCTCGAACCGCTGAGCGCGTCAAAGCACGGCGACGGGCTCTATGAAGCGTCGTCGGTGTCGGATACCGGAGGCCGCTTCGCCTGGCTGCCGGACTATCCGCCCGAGAACCGCGCCGCCTTCCAGCCATGGCTGGACAAAGTCGAGGCGAGCGAGGATCCGCTGTTCTTCGCCGTCATCGACAAGGCGAGCGGCAAGGTCGCCGGACGTCAGACGCTGATGCGCATTGATGCCGCCAACGGCGTCATCGAGATCGGCAACATCTATTGGGGGCCGCTGATCTCGCGCAGGCCGCAGGCGACGGAAGCACAGTTCCTGTTTACCAAATATGCCTTCGACGAGCTCGGCTATCGCCGCTACGAATGGAAATGCAACAACCGCAACGAGCCGTCGAAACGTGCGGCGGAACGTTTCGGCTTCAAGTTCGAAGGCATTTTCCGCCAGCATCTTGTGGTGAAGGGCGAAAACCGCGATACGGCGTGGTATTCGATCATCGACAAGGAGTGGCCGGCGCTGCGCAAGGCCTATGAGGCCTGGCTCGATCCGGCGAATTTCGATGGCGAGGGCCGCCAAAAGCGACGGCTCGAGGATTTCCGCGCCGAGTCCGGCGCGTAGCAGGAGTTGCGCGATGGCGCATGATCACGGCTCACACGCCCACAGCCACGGCGCCGATGACGTGCACGGGTCGACCGACAAGAAGCGCGTTCTCGTCGCGGGCTGCCTGACAGCCGGCTTCATGATCGCGGAGGCGCTCGGCGGCTGGCTCACCGGCTCGCTGGCGCTGCTCGCGGATGCCGGCCATATGCTGGCGGACGCGATCGCGCTCGGCCTTGCCTGGTATGCCTTCCATCTCACCGGACGTCCGGCTACCGGGCGTCTCACCTACGGCTTCGCTCGCGTGAAGACGCTGGTCGCCTACACCAACGGCATCGCCATCTTCGTCATCGCGCTTTGGATCGTCTACGAGGCCTGGGGGCGGCTGATGCACCCGGCGCCGGTGCTGGGCGGGCCGATGCTGGTGGTGGCGGTCGCCGGCCTGCTGGTCAACGTCGCCTCCTTCCTCGTGCTGCATGGCGGCGACCGCGAGAGCCTCAACATGCGCGGCGCCATACTGCATGTGCTGGGCGACCTGCTTGGCTCGGCCGCGGCAATCGCTGCGGCCCTCATCATCCTCGCCACCGGCTGGACGCCGATCGATCCGATCCTCTCCGTGCTAGTGGCGCTGCTGATCCTGTCGACGGCGTGGTCGCTGATGCGCGAGGCCGCCCATGTGCTGCTCGAAGGCGTGCCGGCAAGCCTCGATCGCGATCTCATCGCCAAGGATCTGGAAGCCGCGGTCAAGGGCGTGCGGGAGGTGCATCACATGCATGTCTGGTCGCTCGACGGCACCAGCAACATGGCGACGCTGCATGCCTGCCTGAATGACGGCGTCGATGCGCATGCTGCGGTGAGCGCCATCAAGAAGCGGCTTGCGGCGAAGCACGGGATCGATCATGCAACGGTGGAGCCCGAGTTCGGCCTGTGCGCCGACAGCCATGACGAGCACGATCATCACCATGATCACGACCATGTGCATGATGCGCCTCGCGATCGCCGCCACTATCACTGAGCCGGTGATGAGCTTCGGATCGAGGGACGGCGCCTGATGGATCGCGAGACGCGCAACGCGGCGATCGCCGCGGCCTGGATACTGCTCCTGTTCGGCCTCGCCGCCTATTTCCTGCCGACCATCATGCTGGCCGCCTGCAAGGTCTCGACGGTCCTTGCGGTCGTCATCGCCGCGCTCTTCATGGTGGGGCTGTTCGTCGTCCTGTGGCTGCGCGGACGCAGCCAACGCAAGAAGGGTCTATGAGATGAGAGTTCTGATTACCGGCGCCGCCGGCATGGTTGGCCGCAAGCTGATCGCAAGGCTGGCCAAGGACGGTGTGCTGCGCGGGCGCAAAATAACCGCGCTCGATCTGCATGATATCGTGCCGCCGCAGGCGCCGACGCTCGCCGGAGTCGATGTCTCGATCCACACCGGCGATCTTTCCACGCCCGGTGCGACGGCCAAGCTCGTTGCTTCCCGCCCGGACGTGATTTTCCATCTCGCCGGCATCGTTTCCGGCGAGGCGGAGGCCAATTTCGACCTCGGCTACCGCGTCAATCTCGACGGCACGCGCGCTTTGTTCGACGCGGTGCGGGTGGCGGGCTTCGCGCCGCGCCTTGTCTTCACCTCGTCGATCGCGGTGTTCGGCGCGCCGTTCCCGGATGTCATCCCGGACGAGTTCCATCCGACGCCGCTCACCTCCTACGGCACGCAGAAGCTGATCAGTGAGGCGCTGCTTGCCGACTACTCGCGGCGCGGAGTCTTCGACGGCATCGGCATCCGGCTGCCCACCATCTGCGTGCGGCCGGGCAGGCCGAACAAGGCGGCGTCGAGCTTCTTCTCAGGGATTATCCGCGAGCCGCTCAGCGGCCAGGAGGCGATCCTGCCGGTGCCGCGCTCGGTGCTGCACACGCATGCCAGCCCGCGATCGGCGGTGAATTTCCTGATCCATGCGGCCGAAATCGATGGCGATAAGGTCGGGCCGCGGCGCAATCTCACCATGCCCGGCGTGGCCGTCACGGTCGGCGAGCAGATCGAAGCGCTCGCGCGCATAGCCGGCGCCGAGGTGGTCAAACGGATCCGCGAGCAGCCCGACGAAACGATCTGGGCGATCGTCAGAGGCTGGCCGACGCGCTTCGAGGCGCGCCGCTCGCGGGAACTGGGTTTTGTCGCCGAGAAGAATTTCGACGAGATCATCCGCGCCTATATCGAGGACGAACTCGACGGAAAGATTGGGTGACAGTTCCGGTCGGCTTCAGACGCCGCCCGTCAGGCTGGCCGACAAGAGCAGCAGGCCAACGACGAAGATGAAGGCGGCGCCGCCGATCTCGACGATCGAATGGATGCGGTTGCCGATGCGTCCGTCGCCGGCGAAATAGACAGCCCAGTTCTTGGCCGTCACCGCGATCGTCGCCAGCGCTGAGACGGTGATCGCGGTGCCGATCGACATGGCGAGCACCGAGAGCAGGCCGCCGAGCCAGAGTCCGTTGAGGAGCGCGAAGCTCAGCACGATCAGCGCGCCGGAGCAGGGGCGGATGCCGACGGCGGCCACCGCCGACCAGGCGGTCTTCCAGTCGAAGCGATCGCCCGAAAGCAGCGCCGGATCCGGCGCGTGCGAATGGCCGCAGGTGTCGCAGACTTCGCCCGGGCCGTGGTGATGATGCCCAGCGTGAGCATGGTCGTGCGCCGCGTGGTCGTGATCATGCGCCTTGTGATCAGTCGCCTCATCGCTGTGCGCATGCGAATGCGCGGCATGATCATGGTCGTGATGCGCGTGCGAGTGCGTCGAGTGGGCATGCGCGGAATGCGAATGGGAGTGGGAATGACCGGCATGGGCATGCGCGTGAGCATGCGAGTGCCCGCCACGCGAGTGGCCGGCATGGGCCGCCGACAGGCTGTAGGCCGGACCGGCGCCGAACCGCCGAAGAATGGCCGGGCCCGCCTTGCGCCACAGTAGCCAGGCGCCGAACAGCGTCACCAGCACATAACTGGAGATCTCAAGAAACCATGCCGCGTCGGTCATCGACACCGCCGTGCCGCGCAGCACGAAATAGGCAAGCATCATGACGACGACCGCGGTCAGCCCCTGCAGCAGCGCCGAGACGAAGGACAGCATGATCCCGCGCTTCAGCGCCACTTCGTTGGCGACCATGTAGGACGAAATCACCGCCTTGCCGTGGCCGGGCCCGGCGGCGTGGAAAATGCCGTAGGCGAAGGACAGGCCGACCAGAAGCCAGAGCTTGCTGCCGTCCTGGCGCATGGCTTTCATCGCGGCCGCCAGCGAATGGTAGAATTCCTGCTGCCTGAGATTGATCCACATCAGGATATGGGCGAACGGACCGGTCGTGCTCGGCGCCATGCCGTCATTGGTGCCGATGCCGAGCGAGCTCTGGGCATGGGCGACGCCAGGTAAATGCGTCATGACCAAGGTGGCGGCCGCGAGGCCGAGCGCCAAGCGCAGCGACGGTTTCATCACCGATTATCCTTCCGGCGGACAGTTCAGTTCGAGCTTGGTGGCGAAGATCTTGCTCATGTCGGTGCCTGTCGGATCGTTGAAGAAGGCTTCCGTCAGGGTCTTCTGGTTTTCCTTGATCGCTTCGTCCGGATCGGGACGGATCACCTTCTTGGTGCAATTCGCGGGCAATCCCTCAACGGTGAGGTTGGCGTCGTCGGTGAAGTCGATCGCCGTGTAGAAGGTCGGATCGTAGACGCCGATGTCGATCTTGCCGGCGAGCTTGATCGGCGTCTTCGGCTGCGACTCGAACAGAATGATCAGCTGGTCGTTGTCGAAGCTCGCCATCAGATGCGGCGGAGGGACCATGGGCACGTCCTTGCCGTCCTGCGTGACCAGCTGGAAATAGTTGAACTCGGCCAGCGAGGAATGGACGGTGTCGGCCACTTCCTTGAGCTCTTTGTCGTCAAGCTTCAGATCGGAGTTCTTGTCGAACTCCATCATCACTGTACTCGAAAACAGATCGTCGAAGCGCCAAAGGTGGCGCAGCGCCGTCACACTTTGGTGATCCGCGCTGAGGATGACGTCGAGGCGAGCCTCGGCGAAGACGTGCGGGTGCACCTGGGCGGGCTCTACCGCGGCAAAGGTGGCCGCAATTGCCGAAGCCAGTATGGTTGCTTGCCGTTTCAGGTGCATTCCGGGCCGCGATTCCATCGACTTTGGGAGTGGGCTCCGAGAGTTAACAGAAAGGGGGCGAAATTGGGACGCGCTCTCGGAGAGCGTCGTGCTCTTTCCAGATTCGCCCGATGCGCTTTCAGGCTCTGATTCTGCGCATGTCCTTGTGCCGAAAACGGTTCCCACCTTCGGGGGACGTGCTTCACGCAGCGTCGCGCGTCCTGAACCAGTGCACCAGGAAATCGACGAAGACACGGACCTTGGCGGGCAAATAGCGGCGATGCGGATAGACCGCGAAGATGCCACTGCCCGAGAGGATGCGGTCGTCGAGCACCGTCACCAGCTTGCCCGACGCGACTTCGGGCGCAGCGATGAAATCCGGCAGGATGGTGAAGCCCAGGCCCGACACGGCGGCTGCTCTCGCCGCCATCGGACTGTTGACCTCGATCGGCCCCGACACGGTGACGCTCACCGAATCCTCGCCGTCTCCCTTGAAGCGCCAGTTGGCTAAAGAGCGGCCGTTGGTGTCGACGATGCAGGGCATGTTGGAAAGATCCTGCGGGCGGGTCGGGGTGCCATGCTTTGCGAGCAGGTCCGGCGACGCGCAGAGCTTGATCGAAAACGGCCCGAGGCGCCGCGCGATCAGCGACGAGTTCTCCAGCCGCGAAATGCGCACGGCGACATCGAAGCCTTCCTCGACCAGATCGACGAAGCGGTCGTCGAGATGGATGTCGAGAACGATGTCCGGATGTTGCTTGGCAAAATCGATCAGCGACTGGCCAATCGGCGCGTCGGCGAAGGTGCGCGCAGCCGAGAGCTTGATGCGGCCGCGCACGTCGCCGGAAGATTCGCGCACGGCATCGGCCAGGCTGTCGACCTCGCGCACGATTTCGGAGGCGCGCTGATAATAGGTGTGACCGGCTTCGGTCAGCGAGAACTGCCGCGTGGTACGGTTCAACAACAGCGCGCCGAGTTCGTCCTCCAGCTCGCGCACATATTTCGACAGCAGCGCCTTGGAACGGCCGATCTTGCGCGCGGCGGCCGAGAAGCCTTCGGCCTCGACCACGTCGATGAAGGCGCGCATGCGGGTCAATGTATCCATGATCAGACCTTTCGGGCCGCATCCAGAATCGTGCGGCCGAGCCCTATCAGGGCGACGTCGCTGCCGAAAGGGCCGAGCAGCGACAGGCCGAAGGGCGCGCCGTCGACGGAACCGAGCGGCAAGGTGATCTGCGGGAAGCCCGACAACCCGGCCAGGCACAAAAGATGCAGCGCCCTTTCGCGATAGGCCTGGAACTGCTCCGGCGTGCTGGTCTTCAGTGGCGCTGCGCCCGGCACCGTCGGCAGAACAAGAAAGCCGTCGTTGCCGAGCAGCTTGCCGAACTCGGAACGGAAGGCTGCCCGACGCGCCGTTTCGGCTTCGACCGTCTTTGCATCGATCGTGCGGCCGAAGCCGAAACGCTCGTCGACACCCGGACCGAGTCCGTGATCGCCTGCCGAAATCCAGCCGCCATGCACCTGCCAGGCCTCGAAGGCCTGCAGTCGACGAAAGCACCAGTAGAGATCATCCGGGGAGGAGGCGAAGGCGTGTTCGGTTTCGGTCGGCTCGCCGAGGACGGCTGCTGCCTGTGCCTTCATCCGCGCATATTCGGCGGCTTCCGTCGGCCCGGAAACAAAGGCATCGAGCCAGCCGATCGACAGCGGGCGGTTGAGCGGATGCTGGTGTGGATCGCGTCCGAGCAGAAGCTTGCCGGCCATTTCGTAAGCTTCTATGTCGCCGGCGAACCAGCCGAAGGTGTCGAAGCTCGGCGCGAGCTTCATGGCGCCCTCGAGCGATACCCGGCCGTGACTGGTGCGCAGCCCGATCAACCCGCAGAAGCTCGCCGGCGCGCGGATCGAGCCGCCGGTGTCGGAGCCGACGGCGATGTCGGCAAGGCCGCCGACGACCGCTGCCGCCGAACCTGACGAGGAGCCGCCGGTCACGCGATCCGGAGCGGCTGCGTTCACCGGAAACGCGAAATGCGAATTCTGGCCGAACAGCGAGAAGGCGAGCTCGTCGGTTTGCGTCTTGCCGACGAATCGCGCACCGGCATCGAGAATCAACTGCACGGCCTCGGCCGTACGCGCGGCGGCGTGAGCCTGTTCGAACTTGCGCGGGTTGCCGCAGCCGGTGCGATAGCCGGCGACGTCATAGATGTCCTTCACGGCCAGGCGCAGGCCGGCCAGCAGGCCAAATTCCGCATTGGCCACGGGCATTTGGCGCAGATCGAGGAAGGCGTTGAGAGGGCCGTGGGTGCCTGGCATTGTTCGATTTCCGAATACGGTCCACAAACATTGTTCGATGCCGCAATTTTTACAACCGGCGCTGACGATTTTTATTGATTGTGAAACCCTTCGCTCTTATATCGCGCTTGCCCAAAGTCGCACGTGCCTGTGGGTGTCCGCCGATCCTCGAATGGTGAGGGCAATCGGTAAGGTAACTGGAGCCAACCCCTCCAGTCGGTCAGTGGCCAACCACAAGACCGAGGACACCTTGAAGCAACGACGGTGCGGGCCTTTCTGGTGTCTGCCGGTCGTCCAAAGACCGGGGTTACTGAAGAGGCACACCTTCATTGCCGGCAGTGCGGACGGGTCCTCCCATCCAAGCCAAGGCAGACAAAGCGAACCGAGGCCGGGCAAGGCCAGGTTCACCGCCGCGAGACGGCGATCCGTGGTTCCGGGGTCTCCACCGGCTGGTTCCACGGATTTTCCGTCCCGCCTTTGTCCACCGCGAGTTCGCGAGGCCGAGCGCCCGCGTCCCGCAGCCTTTGTGCGCGCCGAAAGGCGCAGATGGAGAGACCTCGATGGCTACCCAGCGCATCCTTGATTTTCTCGCCACCCGACGTCCGAACGGCCCCTGCCTCGTCGTCGACCTCGATGTCGTGCGCGACAATTTCCGCGCCTTCGAGAAGGCGTTGCCCGATTCCAAAATCTACTATGCGGTGAAAGCAAACCCGGCGCCGGAGATCCTGCGCCTGCTTGCTGCGATGGGCTCGTCCTTCGACACCGCATCGGTTGCCGAGGTCGAGATGGCGATGGATGCCGGCGCGCCGGCGGATCGCATTTCCTTCGGCAACACCATCAAGAAGGAGCGCGACATTGCGCGCGCCTACCAGCTCGGCATCCGCCTCTATGCCGTGGATTGCGTTGAGGAGGTCGAGAAGATCGCCCGCGCCGCCCCGGGCTCGCGCGTGTTCTGCCGCGTGCTCACCGACGGCGAGGGTGCCGAATGGCCGCTGTCGCGCAAGTTCGGCTGCGTGCCGGCAATGGCGGTGAATGTGCTGCGACATGCCAAGGCGCTCGGCCTCGACGCTTATGGCGTGTCGTTCCATGTCGGCTCGCAGCAGACCGATCTCTCGGCTTGGGACCGCGCGCTGGGCGATGCCAAGAAGGTGTTCGCCACGCTCGCCGAGGAAGGCATCGTCTTGAAGATGGTCAACATGGGCGGCGGTTTCCCGACCCGTTACCTGAAGGACGTGCCGGCGGCGCAGGCCTATGGCCAGGCGATCTTCTCGGCGCTGCGCAAGCATTTCGGCAACGCGCTGCCCGAGACGATCATCGAGCCGGGTCGCGGCATGGTCGGCAATGCCGGCGTCATCAAGTCGGAAGTCGTGCTGATCTCGAAGAAGGCCGACAATGACAATGTGCGCTGGGTGTTCCTCGACATCGGCAAGTTCGGGGGCCTCGCCGAGACCATGGACGAGGCGATCCGCTATCCGATCGTGACGCCGCGCGACGGATCGGAGACCGCACCCTGTGTGCTCGCCGGCCCGACCTGCGATTCGGCCGATGTGCTCTACGAGAAGACGCCTTATCCCCTGCCTCTGTCGCTCACCATCGGCGATGAGGTGCTGATCGAAGGTACTGGCGCCTACACGACCACCTATTCGTCGGTCGCCTTCAACGGCTTCGAGCCTCTCCGATCCTACGTGATCTGAAGGCGCGAGCCTTCAGATCAACCGGTGTGGGTGACATCGCCCGCCCGGGCTCGCTTGTGGAACAGATCTCCGCTCGTGAAGGATCGCGGAAATGGACTTTGCAGATTTCATCATCGAGGGCGCTGCGCGCCGGGTCTCCCCCCTCGAGGGGGAGATGGCCGCGCAGCGGTCAGAGGGGGGCGTCGCGCGTGGAGCGCCAGCGCCGCTTCTCGTCACGCTGGGCGCCGGTATTACATGCGCAACGACCCCCTCTGTCGCCTTTGGCGACATCTCCCGCTCGAGGGGGGAGATTGCGCCGGCCTTCGTCATCGTTGCCGAAGGCATCGGTGATATGCAGGCGCGCGAAGCGCTGCTCGACCGCGCCATGGGGCCGAAGCGCAGGAAGAAGTCGTCCGAGAAACTGCGGCGTGGCCGCCGGCCGTCGGAAGGCCTGGCCTTTGTCGCGCGCGACCCGTCGGGCGCGCTCGTCGGTACGGTTCGGCTGTGGGACGTGACGCTGGGCGAGGGTGGTCCGGCAGCGCTGCTGCTTGGGCCGCTGGCAGTCGAGCCGGGCCTGAGGAGCGGCGGCATCGGCTCGGCGCTGATGCGGCACGCGATCGCCGAGGCTGCGCGGCTCGGTCACGGCGCGATCCTGCTCGTCGGCGATGCACCCTATTACGGGCGGTTCGGTTTTTCGGCCGACCGCACCGGCTCGCTCGCCATGCCTGGGCCCTATGAGCGGCACCGCCTGCTGGCGCTCGAGCTGAAGGAGGGCTCGCTCGACGGGGCCGCGGGCACGTTCAAGGCCGCCGGCCGCAAGGTCAAGGCGCTGGATTTCGTCGCCTGACTGTCGGAGGCGTTACCGATGCGGCGCCGCGCGTTCAAAAACGCGGCGCCACATCGCTCTTCTAAAATAGTTGGCTGGCGGTCAGCCGAGCAACTGGCTGAGCGCCATGGCGACCGTCATGTCGCCCTCGACCTTCAGCTTGCCGGCCATGAAGGCCATGGTCGGGTTGAGGTCGCCGGCGATCAGCGAATCGAGATCGTCGAGCGAGAGCTTGATCGTGCAGTCGGTCGGGGCGTCGGCGGTCGAGACGGTCGCGCCGTCGATCACGATGACGCCGTCGCTGCCAGTGTCGAACTTGACCGAATGCTCGAAGCCGGCGCTTGCCACGCGCGACCTGATCTTGTCGGCAATCTCCTGAACGCCCATGGCGGTTCTCCTCGTTTGGTTGCGTTTGACGCGCATCGGCCTTGGCCGCTGGGCGAAGCGCCGCGTCGCGCGGCAGCGCGGCGACAGCCATCGGCGCATATAGCTTCGGGTTGACGTTTACGTCAACGTGGCTGCCATGCGGCATGTCGCATCACCAGACGAGGGTGTGAACCCGCCAGTCGATCGCCGAGAGCCGATCAATGCTCCGGCTGGAACGCCTTGGTCATCGCTTGCGCGGTCTCGCCGGCAGTCTTCCGGCGGCGGATGGCGTTGTCGCGGATTTCGTCCTTGGACAGGAAGTTGACCTGGTCGATCAGCACGTCATGCACCAGCTCGACGCCGACGCGGGCGTTGACGGTCTCGCGGATCGCTTTGCGGAAAGCATCGAGATCGATCGTGTCCTTCTTGGTGAAATCGATCTGCGGATTGGAATAGAGGTAGGAATAGACCTGATCGGTAATGATGGCCGGCGCCGGGATCGACAGTTTCTTTATCTGATCCGGCTCCACCGTGTAGACGAGTTTGGTGAGAAAATAGCCGTCGATTTTGGCATCGCGGACGAGCGGTACCGAAATGATGTCGGTCTTGACGTAGTCGAGACCGCCCAGCATCGGCTTCGGCGGCTCACCGACGCCGCGCTCGCCCGCCGCCTGGAACGAATAAAACACCGCGCCGAGGGTTACGGCGCAGATCCAAAGCGCTGCGGCGAGGAATTTGATCACCGAATCCTACCTTGCTCCGCAGTCATCTCATTCAAGCCCGGGCATATCCGAATTCGCCTGCCGAGTAGGTGCCGTCGGCATCGGCGCGCTGGATGGCGTTCTTCAACAGCGTGGCGACCTCGTTGACGGCATTGAGATGGGCAAGAATAGCCGCCTCGTTCTTTGCCAGCTTCTGGCGCAGCCGCGCCAGCCCTTCGCGATGCTGCTCGAGGAACTCGATCTCATTGGCGCCCTTCAGCGCGCGGGTCAGTTCGTAGAGATAGCGGCTTTTGCGGGCATTCGAGGCCTTAAGGTCGTAGCTGGTGCCGCTGCGGATACCCGCCGTCTCCTCGTCCACCGCCTCCTCGATCCGGCCAATGATGGCGGCGAGGTTGCCAGGCCGTGCAGATGCCATCGGTGCTTCCGCGGCGGTGGTTCGTGCAGGCAGGTTGGAAAGGTCCGTTTGGTCGGCCATGTAGGTCCCTAGATCTTGATGTCCGTTTTTATGGTTGTGTCGTCACCGGTCATAGACCGGGCGGCCTTGCGCTCGAGCTCGTCGACCAGGGAGGTCGAAAGCCTGGTCTGCTGGTCGATCTCGGCTTTGTCCGGTCCGCCCCCAACGGACCCGACCGGCACCTTGTGTTTGCCGTCCAGATAATGGTCGGCAAGCATCGATCTCGCGATGCCGATCCCGCCATGCGCGGCCATGACATCGGCTACCTTTTCGGCAAGCTGCGATTTCCACATGTCGCCGGCCAGACCCTTGCCGTAAACGCCCTCGGTGTCCTTAGGCATCATGTTCTGGATGAAAGTGGTCAGCACCATCGCCTCGAAGCGCTGGAACTTTTTAGCCGGATTTGCCGCCTCGGCCTTGTCGGCAGCGGCGCGCGAGAGCACCGAGCCCGCCTCGACCGAGGCAGTCTGGTCGATCGAGAAGGTCTCCCCGGCACCGCCGGCCCGCCTCGCGAGTGCTGCCCGCGCGGCCTCGACGTCGGCCGGCTCCGCCGCACGGGCGACGTCCATCACGATGTCGCTGGGAGGTGAAATCGCCAAGAAAGCACTGCCTTTTGCCGGTTATGTCCGTTGCACAATGACGCAACAAGCTTGTGGCAGGCTTGCGGGGATGGCGAGGTGCAGTGCAGCCCGCTCCAAGCGGTGGCGCGCCCGCCGCCAGAGAGTCACCTCATCGATCGATCGTTCGGCCGAACCCCTCCGTAGCTTCGTACAAGCTCAAATCTTATTTTAGCAGGTATTAATATTTTAACGGTGTTGCCCCGCCGCCGGCGCAATTCGGGGTTTTGAAAACGACTAATTAACCCCGCCCCCTCATCCTCGAGACCACGCCTTGGAGACGTTGATCGTGAAAAGCGATGTCGTGCTGATCGCATTTCTGCTGTCGGTTGCCAGCCCATTTGCCGCCCAGGCCGGAACGGCGATGCAAACCAAAGGCAAGGCGTTCCCACCGCCGGCCTTCTATTCGTTCTGCAGCCGCCAACCCAGCCTCTGCAGCACGGCCGGCGGAACAAAGGTCGTCGCCCTGCGGCCTCAGCTCAGCGCGCAATTGAACGAGATCAACCTTTCGGTCAATTCACGCATTACCGAGGTCAGTGATCGAGCCGTTGTCGGCAAGAACGACGACTGGCGCGTGCCGACCGTGTCCGGCGATTGCGAGGATATCGCGATACTGAAGAAGCTCGAACTGATGAAGCGCGGCTGGCCGGCCTCGGCGCTGCTGTTGACCGTGGCAAGCTATCACGGCGAGGGACACACGGTGCTGACGGTGCGCACCAACGAGGGCGACCTGGTGCTCGACAACCTCACCAGCGCGGTCCGTGATTGGTCCAGCACGCCCTACAACTATTTCGCCCGGCAGGTGCAGGGCAATGGCAGGCGCTGGGAGCGGATCGGGGCGGCCAAGTCGGTCGGCACGACGGCGACCGGCATCTGACAGCCTCGTTCGCCGCGCGCCGGATCCACCGCTCTATCTCCTTGGTTTGACGCAAGTCCGGATGGGAGGCCACGGCGACGTCGCCGAGCCCAACCGTTTCATGCTTTTCCTGATTGCCCTAGTCATGTCCCCGCTTCTGGGCAATGAGGTCCAGCCGCTCGCGGTCTGAGCGTTCGCGCTCGTCGCGGCGGCGAGCGTCCATATAGGCGCGCTCGACCATGTTGGTCCGCGCGGTCGCGGCGGCGATCAACGTCGCCTCCTCCCGGGCGCTTTCAAGATTCTGTTTTTGTTGGCCGAGCGCGTTCGCAATCCGGCGATGGTAAAGTTCCGGGAACAGGCCGGCCAGCGAGCTGTCAGCGTCGAAGTGCCCGATGAGTTCCTTTGCTTCCGATTCGGCCGCCGCGGCCGCGGAGAGGAAGCCGGCATGACGAGTTTCGTGCACCGCCTTCAACTGCTCCTGCACCTTGACCAACTTCTTCAGTCTGTCCTTGCGCGAGGCCATCGCGGCTACCTCGCTAGCGTCAGGTCGACAAAGCCGTCGACGAACAACGACAGCAAGGTGCCGATGGCAAAGTAGAAGATGATCAGCCCGCCGGCGATGACGAAGGGCAGCGAGATGAAATACACCGGGATCTGCGGCGTCAGCTTGTTGACGAAGCCGATCGTCAAATTGACCAGAATGGCGTAGGCGACGAAGGGACTGCCGAGCCGGATGACCAGGAAGAAGGCGTCCGACACCGTGTCGGTGACGTCGACCAGCGCCGCCTGCGGGTTGAAGAATACATTGACCGGAGCAACCGTGTAGGAGGCGACCAGCGCGCGCACGATCTCGTGGTCGAAGTCGAAGACGAAAAGCAGGAGCAGCGCCGAGAACGAGATGATGGCGGCAAGCGCAGCCTGCGGCTCCGGCTCCTCGATCGCCGGGCCGCCTGAGCCGCCATAGCCGATCATCATGGCGATGGCCGAGCCCATGAAGCGCAGCGCTTCCATATACAGCCTGGTCATGGCGCCGACCAGCCCGCCGACCAGAAGCTCGGAAACGATCATCGGCACCAGAACCTGCGGGCGCGGGTCGACATAGGGATAGATGCGGTCCCAGAGGAAGGCGAGCAGGCCGCCGGTGGCGGCGATCGACACAAACAGCCGGACCTGGAGAGGCACGCGGGCGCTCGACAGGCCGGGCATCAGCATGAAACAGGCGCCGATGCGGCAGAAGGCGAGGAAGGCGGCGATGACGACGCCTTGCGAGAGCGCGTTCACGAGATCGTTCCGAGCACCTTGATTTCGACGCCCTTGGCGATCTCGACGTGGCTGAGCACGGGCAGCGTGGTGAACAGCCGCTCGATGATCATGCGCACATAAGGCCGCGCGTCCGGCGCGGTGACCAGCACGAAGCGCTCGCCGGCTTCGAGATGCTTGCGGATCGCCTTGGTGGCGTCCTGGCCGAATTCCTCGAGCTGGCGCGGATCGATGTCGAACTCGCGCACCTCGCCCTTGGCGTCCCGCTTGAGGCTCTGGTGAAAGGCGAGGTCCCATCGGTTGCCGAGGCGCAGCACCTTGAGCATGCCGCCCTCGGAGAGATCGCCGCAGATCTGCTGCGCCATGCGGATGCGGACATGCTCGACGATCTGCTCGGTGCGCCGCACATGCGGCGCGATCTCGGCGATGGCCTCGATGATCAGGTGCAGGTTGCGGATCGAGACGCGCTCGGCAAGCAGAAGCTTCAGCACCGCCTGCAGGCCGGGATAGGAGATGTGCGAGGTGCAGATCTCGTCGGCGAGCTTGCGGTACTCGGGGTCCAGCCGCTCGAGCAGCGCCTTCATGTCCTTGTAGGACAGAAGCTGCGGCAGGTTGTTGCGGATCACCTCGGAAAGGTGGGTGAGCAGGACCGACATGTTGTCGGCAAAGGTGTAGTTCTCGCGCTTCAGATCTTCGGCGAAGGTTTCCAGCACCGAATAGGCGCGCATGCCGAAGGCCGGCTCGCGGATTTCCTCACCGGGGATGTCCGGCACGCCGCGGGTGCCAAGCAGCACCATGATTTCGCCGACGCGCATCTGGTATTCGGCAACGACGGTGCCGTGGACCTTGATCTGATAGCTCTTCGGCGGGATGGCGAAGTCGTCGGCGACGCGCACCTCCGGCACCACGAACCCATATTGCTGGGCGAATTTCTTGCGCATCTTCGACATGCGGAACACCAGCTCCTGATGCGCGACCAGCAGCCTGGTCGAGAGCTGCTTGCCGATCAGCAGCTCGATCTCGGCAGTCGCAAGCGAGGCCTTGACCGAATTCTTCTCCTCCTCGACCTTGTCGGCCTTCTCCTTGTTCTTCTGCGCTTCGGCTGCCGCCAGCGCGCGGTTGTGGCGCAGCGGGATGACGTAGCCGAGGCCGGCCATGGCGCCGGCAAGGGCAAAGAACGGGAATAGCGGCAGACCGGGCATAAGGCCGAGGATGACGAGCAGCGAGGCCGCGACATAGAGCGCGCGCGGATGCGCGCCGAGCTGGCCGAACACCGCCTGATTGGCGGAGCCCCGCGTGCCGCCCTTGGAGACGAGCATGCCGGCGGCGAGCGAGACGATGAGGGCCGGGATCTGGGTGACGAGGCCGTCGCCGACCGACAGCTTGATGAAGACGTCGGCCGCCTGGCCGAGGCCCATGCCGTGGCGCAGATAGCCGATGGCGATGCCGCCGACGATGTTGATGGCGGTGATGATGAGGCCGGCGATGGCGTCGCCGCGCACGAATTTCGACGCGCCGTCCATCGAGCCGAAGAAGGAGGATTCTTCTTCCAATTCGCGGCGGCGAAGCTGCGCCGTCTTCTCGTCGATCATTCCGGCGGAAAGGTCGGCGTCGATCGACATCTGCTTGCCGGGGATGGCGTCGAGGGTGAAGCGCGCACCGACTTCGGCGATGCGGGTGGCGCCCTTGGTGATGACGATGAAGTTCACCACGATCAGGATCATGAAGACGATGAGGCCGATGACGAAGTCGCTCGACATCACCAGCTTCGAGAAGCCCGAGATGACGTAACCGGCGGCATGCGTACCCTCATTGCCATGCGACAGGATCATGCGCGTGGTGGCGATGTTGAGCGAGAGCCTGAGCATCGTGGCGATGAGCAGCACGGTCGGGAAGGAGGAGAAATCCAGCGGCCGCTGGATCCAGAGCGCCACCATCAGGATCAGCACCGAGAGCGCGATCGAGAAGGCAAGGCCGATGTCGATGAGGAAGGCCGGGATCGGCAGGAACAGCACCGCCAGGATGACGACGATGCCGAGCGCGAAGAAAACGTCGCGGCCATTCTTGGCCGCCAGGCCGGACGGGATTGTTTCGCTGATCGCCATATCGTCCTCGAATCCAGACTTGCCCAGTGCAAAGGCAGGCTCCCGACCGTTAACCGGTCAAGCTTGCGCGAAGGTGGGAGAGGGGCTACGGGATTTGAGCCGGCTGGCGAAAGGAAAGGCGCATGCTCCTCATCATCGGCACGATTCGGCTGCCACCCGACAGGCTCGAGCAGGCAAGGCCGGCGATGGGACGAATGATTTCAGCGAGTCGCGCCGAAGCCGGCTGCCTCGCATATTCCTATGCGCAGGATGTTCTCGATCCCGGCCTGATCCATGTCTCGGAAGCCTGGCGGGATCGTGCGGCGCTCGAGGCGCATTTCAAGTCAGCGCATATAGCCGAATGGCGCGCGAGCTGGGCGGAACTCGGCATTGGGGATCGGAAGCTGGCGCTCTATGAAGCGGGCGAGGGTACTGCGATCTAACCGGCCGTGTCCGCGATCGAGACGGCGACCAGCCAGCGCCGGACGGCGCGCTCTTCGTTGGCCGAAAGTGCGGCGGTCAGCTCGCGTTCAAGCCGCTGCACCCGCTCGCGACATTTCTTCAGCAAGGCACGGCCGCTGTCGCTAAGATCAAGGTGCTGGATGCGCCCGTGCACCGCATGCGGCTTGCGGACCACGGAACCGGCCTTTTCCAGATTGCCGACGATCACGCTCACCGTCTGCGGCGTCAGCACCGCGAGCCGGGCGAGGTCGGCATTGGAGATGCCTGGATAGGCCGACAGCATGGTCAGCGTCGCGAATTGCGGCTGCGTGACGCCGAACTCATCCAGCGCCCGCTCGACCCGCAGCCTGTAGGCGCCGGCGGCCTGGCGCAGCAGGTAGCCGAGATAACCTTCCTCGCCGCGCTTGCCTTTGCCAGGGGCCGGAATTTCCGGTTTCTGCTTGCGCACGATGTAAGAGCTCTTATATGTTGTTCGAACTCTGATATTATCGCAAGATGGAATGGAAGACGATGGGCTATCGCATCTTTCTTGCTGGTGGTTCCGGCGCGATCGGCCGCCGCCTGATCCCGCAACTGGTCGCTGCCGGCCATCAGGTAGCTGCGACAACGCGCCGGGCCGAGAAGGCCGAGGAGCTCCGCGCGATCGGGGCCAGCCCGGTGGTGATCGATGTGTTCGATGCCGGCGACCTGCTTGCGGCGGTCGCCGAGGTGAAGCCGGAGGTCGTGATCCATCAGCTTACCGATCTGCCGGCCGGACTCGATCCCAACAAGATGGGCGAGGCCATCATCGGAAACGCGCGCGTCCGCGACGAGGGGACCCGCAATCTGGTCGAGGCCGCGGCGTCGGCCGGCGCCCGTCGCCTGATCGCGCAGAGCATCGCCTGGGCCTATGCGCCCGGACCCGAGCCGCATGCCGAAACCGATCCGCTCGACAGCGGCGCCGAAGGCGGCCGCGGCATCAGCGTCGGCGGCGTAATCGCCCTCGAACGGCAGGTTCTCGAGGAGCCCATGACGGGCATCGTGCTGCGCTATGGGCATCTCTACGGGCCTGGTACCGGAGCTGAGATTGCGGCCGATCCGGCCGATGCCGCTGCTTATGCGGCGCTGCTTGCCGTCGAGCGCGGCGCGCCGGGCGCCTTCAACATCGCCGAGCCGAACGGCCATGTCGCGACCGACAAGGCCGTCAGCGAACTCGGCTGGCGGCCCGACTTCCGTCTGGCTGTGTGAGGCAGACGGAGGAATTGCCGCCAAAGGACAGACCTGGTTCGAGCCGCCGGGCACGGTGCATCGTTCGCGGAGAAGGCGAGCGCAACGGAGCCGGCGGAGCTGCTGGCGACCCTCGTCGCGAGGGACGATTGCGGGCCGCTGACCATCTTCGATCAGTGACATTTTCCCGTTCTCGCAGCGAGGGTAGCCGGCCCAACCGTCGCTAATCGACGCAACGCCAAAATGGCGCCACAAGCGGTCGGCATTGCGGTTGCCACTCCATGCCGTCGGGCGTATCAGGCGCGGCAGCATCCATCCTCCGCATACCGGCGAGCCGCTCCGTTGCCTGCCATAAACGAACCGCAAGTCTACGCCCGCCGGCTTCGGGCGGTGCTGATCAATTCCATTCCCGTGCTCGAGGCGCGCGGCATCGTCATTGTGCTGATGGCGGGGATGGTCGGCATGATCGCGGGCGCCCTGGTCACCGGCATGAGCGCGCTGGTGCAAGCCATGCACTTCCTGCTCTTTGACGTGCAGCCGGGCGGGCGCCTTTCGGCGATGTTTTCGCTGGCCAGTCCGGTGCAGGCGATGTTTCCGGCGATCGGGGGACTGCTGCTCGGCCTTTCGGTGATCTGGCTGAGAAGGCGGAAGTTCAGAACGCCTGTCGACCCGATCGAAGCCAACGCGCTCTACGGTGGGCGCATGTCGCTCACCGATACGTTCATCATTGTCGGCCAGACCATGATCTCCAGCGGCTTCGGCGCCTCGGTCGGTCTGGAAGCCGGTTATACGCAGGTTGGTTCCGGCATCGCCTCGAGGCTGGCGCGCGCCTTCCGGCTGCGCCGCAACGACGTGCGCATCCTGGTCGGCTGCGGCGCCGCCGGCGCGATCGCTGCCGCCTTCGACGCGCCGTTGACGGGTGCCTTCTACGGCTTCGAACTGGTCATCGGCATCTACTCGGTGGCCAATGTGGCGCCGGTCATGACGGCGGCGATCGCCGCCTCGCTGACGGCTGAGATGTTCGGCGGCGTGCCGTTTCCGCTCGAACTTTCCGGCCTGCCGACGCTGACCGCCAGCCAGTATGTGCCGTTCCTGCTGCTGGGACTGCTCGGCGGGGCGGCGTCCATCGCGATCATGCATCTGGTGAGCCTTATCGAGCGCGTCTTTGTGCGGCTGGCGATCGACGCTTCCGTCAGACCTTTCATCGGCGGCATCGTTGTCGGGCTGCTCGGGCTGGTCACGCCGCAGGTGCTGTCCAGCGGACACGGCGCACTCCACCGCGAGTTCGCCATGAACTACGCGCTTCCCGTGGTGGCCAGCGTCTTCGTGCTGAAGCTTGCTGCCTCGGCGATCTCGCTCGGCTCCGGTTTCCGCGGCGGTCTGTTCTTCGCCTCGCTGTTTCTGGGGGCGCTGCTCGGCAAGGTCTTTGCCGGCGTCATGGTGATGGCCGCGCCCTCAACCGCGCTCGATCCGGCGGTCGCCGCCGTCGTCGGCATGACCTCGCTTGCCGTCGGTGTCGTCGGCGGCCCGCTGACCATGACTTTTCTCGCGCTGGAATCGACGCGGGACCTGACGCTCACCGGCGTGGTGCTGGCAGCGTCGATCATGTCGGCCATCCTGGTGCGCGAGACCTTCGGCTACTCCTTCTCGACCTGGCGCTTCCATCTGCGCGGCGAGACGATCCGCAGCGCCCACGACGTCGGCTGGATGCGCAGCCTCAATGTCGGGTCGATGATGCGCAAGGACGTCCGCACCATCGATGCTTCGATTACCTTGGCCGAGTTCCGCAAGGAGATCCCGCTCGGCTCGGCGCAGCGCGTCATCGCCGTCGAAGGGGGCCGGCACTATGTCGGCGTGCTGCTCGTGGCCGAACTGCACAGTGACCTCTCAGACGGCGAGACTCCGGTGCAGGCGCTCGCGCAGTTCAAGGATGCGGTGCTGGTGCCGTCGATGAACGTCCAGTCCGCCGCGGAGACCTTTCAGCGCGCCGGCGCTGAAGAGCTAGCGGTCGTTGAGGATTTCGACGACCGCATCGTGCTTGGCCTGCTCACTGAAAGCCATCTGATGCGGCGCTACGCCGAGGAGCTGGACAAGGCGCGGAGGGATCTTTCCGGCGAGGGCTGAGCCCTGATTCAATCGGCGGTCTTGCGGCCCTGCTTGGCGACTTTCCGCAGCATGGATGGGCCCAAGCGAAGAGACTCGGCTCGAGTTTTTCCATCTGTTTTGGCGCCACCCTGCCTTGCGACGAGATAGTTGGTCATCAACCTTGCCTCAACAGGCTCCGACATAAAGAACCCTTGTGCGCCGTGACAGTGTTCGTGGATCAGGAAGTCGAGTTGGGCTTCGTTCTCCACCCCTTCCGCAACAACGGTCAGGCCTAGCGAATTGGCCAGCGCGATGATGCCTCGGACCACGTTCTGTTTCTTCGTGGAGGAAGCCAGATCGCTGAGGAACGAGCGATCGATCTTTAATTGGTTCAAGTCGAAATCGGCAAGGTATCCGAAGCTCGCATAACCTGACCCAAAATCGTCGAGTGCCAGGCTCACTCCGAGGTTTCTAATCTTGCCGATACTCTCCAGAGCATTGCGGCTGTTCTGGATGAATATCCCTTCAGTGATCTCCAACTGCAGACGCGATGGAAGCAACCCCGTTTGCCGCAGCGTCTCGGTGAGATGCGTCAGATAGGCATCGGTCTGGAGGCTTCTTCCGGAGACGTTGACCGAGCAGATGAACTCTTCGGTGGAAATAGGCATCCATCGGGCGGCTTGCTCGCAAGCCTTGCCCAGAACCATCTTGTCGAGTTCCAGTATCAGCTCACTTCGTTCCGCGATCGGAATGAACGATGCCGGCGCACGAACCGCTCCCGAGACCGGGTCGTGCCAGCGGACCAGCGCCTCGGCCCCGATCATGCGGCCGGTCGCCAGCTCGAACTGGGATTGCCAGACCAGGAAGAACTCGTCGCAATTGAGGGCCCGCTTGATGGCCGCTTCTTCACCGAGCTGCATGTCGATCTGACTGAGGATCGCGGGCGAAAACGTCACGAAACCGGACCGCCCTTCGGCCTTTGCCGTGTAGAGAGCGCTATCGGCACTGTGCAGCAACGTGGAAATGTCGGAACCGTGCTGAGGGAAACATGCCATGCCGATGCTGGCGCCAATGCGCACCTGATGGCCCTCCAACTCTGCGAACCTGTTCAGCCGTTCGCGCAGACGTTGCCCCAAATCGTCATGATCATTCCGATCGGCAATAGCCATGATGGCGAATTCGTCTCCGCCCAATCGCACGGCGGCTACGTCGCCGGGCCGCTCGACCGACTGAAGGACCTCGGCAACCGCCTTCAGCAGCAGATCGCCGACGTGATGGCCGAAGGTGTCGTTCACGCTCTTGAAATGGTCGAGATCGATCAGGAGCAGCTGAAGCTGCCTACCGGTCTCCCTCGCCCGGTCCAGCATGGCGTCCCTGTTGGCTGCCATCCAGGCACGATTCTTCAGTCCGGTGGTCGCGTCGCGCCAGGCGAGAAATTCCAGCTTCTTTATCGTTTCCCGGCGCCCGATGAACAGAACCGCCGTCCCGATTGCCAGCAGCGACAAGATCGTCAGAGCAAAGGCTATCTGATAGTTGAACCGATTCAGGCTGACTTCCGACGCATAGAGATCGGCGTTAACGCCCTCGCCGTATTTGTAGTACTCGTCGTTCATCCGGCCGACGATCTGCTCCAGTTCCAGACCCAGTTCCTTCAAGCGCTGCTGATCGAACGGGAGCCCCGCCGCGATCACTGCGTCGAGCCGCGTTACCGCGTCGTTCACGCGCGGCACGATGCCTGCATATGCGGGAATTGCGCTGATCGTTTCGCCGCCGTCGACCCGCTTGAAGCGGATGTAAACCAGGTCGTTTGCAGCGGCCAGATGATCTAGGCTCGCCTGAGAGTTGGGCGCGACCTCAGCAAGCGAGATCATATCCCTCAGGTGGGTCACGTCGCGTATGGCAATATGGAATTCGCGGATGGCGAAGAACCCGAACCGGGGCAGCGAAGACTCGATCTTGCTGATACTGACAAACAGCATGACGATGAGGATCGCGGAACCGACCGCCGCCAGCCCTATGGCACTGCCATAGGTAAGCGGAATGCGCCAGCCTCTCAGTCGAGATCCCACCATGGAGGCCTACCAGCCGGTCAGTTGTCGGACTCGATCGTCTTGATCAGCCAAATCCATCGCGGTTTGCGGATCGGCGTGTCGAAGGCGGGGAAATCCTTGAGAGGATAGACCAAGCGGGTCGGACCTTGTGTTCGTCGGGTGAGCAACTCCCCGTCCTGGCGCGTCGCAAGAAGCAGAGGACCTTCCGTCCAATCCTCGTGCGGAATCACCTGCACGTAATCGTCCGCGGCCCTTAGAGTGACGGAATCCCTATCTGCCAATCCCAGGGACTTAAGCACGTCTCGGAACAGGACGCCTTCAAACGTCAATTGCCCTTGCTCGAAAGGACTTGTGGTGATGACTTTGTAGAGGCCGAGCTTTTCCAACTGCCTCAGTGTGACCGGGATCTGCTTGCCGTCCTTCTGAACGGTGAAAGCTACGGAGTCCGGCGGCTCCGGATAGCTGGCCGGTTCCAACGCCCGTGCAGTCAGAGTGCCGATCGCCAAGACAGCCAGCATCAGCAGGCTGCGCACGAGCATCAACGGTCCTTTTCTTAGCCAGGATGACATATCGCAATCCCTTCCCGCTCAGCAGATCGACAATGGTCCTTGCTGTACGACATCTTGCCGGCCGACATTCGATACTGCCGTTGAATGCTTAATTTTTTGATCGGCTTCCGTTCCCCGCCATGGGACCGTGGAAATGGCATCCGCCCCCTATTGCCAGCTGTACAGTGGTACTGTACAAGGTGTTAAGTGGAGGAAAACGGGATGCGCGAGGCTTCGGAGGACGGCCAGGCTCCGGCGACGAACGGTGCCGGCACGGCTGCAGCTCATGCGCAGCAGGTGCTGGGCGTGCGGCTCAAGGCCCTGCGCCTCGCTCGCCGTCTATCATTGCGTGACCTCGCGGAAGCGACCGGAACGAGCGCCAGCTTCATCAGCCAGCTTGAACGCGGGCTGACCGGCGCCAGTACTGCCTCGCTCAACCAGATGGCTTCGGCGTTGGGCGTGAGCGTCGCGATGCTGTTCGAGGAAAGCGCGACACAGAACCATGGCGTGCTCCGGCGCAGCGAGCGGCCAAGCCTTCCGCCCAGCAACGGCTGCCGTAAGATGCTGCTTTCCCGCCCGCCGCTGAGCGACATGGAGGTCTATGTCGGCGAGTTCGATATCGGCGGCTCGACCGGCTCCGCGCTTTACACGCATGGCGACGCGCAGGAGATGCTGATCGTCCTTCGCGGTGTCGTCGAGGTCTCTCTTGGCGACGCCCGCCACGTCCTCGAAGAAGGCGACAGCATCGAATACGCGACATCGACACCACATCGCAGCGAGAACATCGGCAGTGGTCGGGCCGAGGTGATGTGGATCATCGCACCGCCGACCTCGGCACGCGCCGAGCTCGATCAATACAAGCCCTGGAAACCGCTCGCGGCCAGGTAGTCCGATTAAACGCGGGCATAATGGGAGAGTCAGAGTTATGTTGAAGTCGAAACTTGCAGGTCTTGGCGCCGTGCTGGCGCTCGGAATGCTGACAACCACCGCCTTCGCACAGGAAAAGCCTGTCGCGGGCGAGGTGAAGGAAGGCTCGCTCAAGGGCAAGACCCTGACCTTCGTCTCCTATGGCGGCATCTATCAGGATGGCCAGGTGGCGGCGCTGAAGGAGTTCGTCGAGAAGTCCGGCGTCAAGCTGTTCAATGACGGGCCGACCGAGATCGCCAAGCTGCAGGCCCAGGTCGAATCCGGCAACGTCACCTGGGACGTGGTCGATACCGGCGATCTGCCGCCTTACGTCCATTGCGGAAAGCTGTTCCAGAAGCTCGATCTCTCGAAGCTCGACGTCTCGAAGATACCCGAAGGACAGGTCGGCGAGTGCTCGGTTCCGGCGATGAACTACGGCGTCGTGCTGATGTATAATAAGGAGAAGTACAAAGATAACCCGCCCAAGAACTGGGCTGACTTCTTCGACACCGACAAGTTCCCCGGCGTGCGCGCCCTGGACGGATCCGGCGATCCGACCGGTGGCCTGCTCGAACAGGCCTTCAAGGTGGCGGGCGGCGATCCGAAGGCGATGACTGCTGCCGACATCGACAAGGCCATCGACGTGATTCGCAAGCTCGGCCCGGACACGATCTACTGGAAGACGGGCGCTGAATCGCAGCAGCTCGCGGAGTCCGGCGAAGCCGACATGCTGATGATGTGGACCGGCCGCGCCATGACGGCGGTCAAGAACGGCGCCAAATACGCGCCCGCCTGGCAGGACTGGCTGGTGGTGATGGACCAGATGACGATCCCCGTCGGCGTCAAGGATACGGATGCCGCCTATGCGCTGCTGAATGCCTACCTCGGCAAGCAGGCGCAGGAGATTCTCACGCAGCAGACCTCCTACACGCCGATCAACAACGATGCGAAGCCGAAGGTTGACGAGTCGGTCGCAGCGTTCCTGACCAACACGCCCGAGCGCCAGAAGCAAGGCTACAAGCAGAACATCAAGTTCTGGGTCGAGAACTTCCCAGTGGCGCAGGAGAAGTGGTCCGCGCTGATGGCCGGCAACTGAGCTGACGGAGGCAAGGCCCGTGAGCGCGCTCGAACCGACGATCCAGACTGCCGAAAAACGGGCAGGATGGGCCTGGCGGCCGTTCGCGCTCACGCTGCCGGCCATGATCCTGCTCGCAGCTGTGATCGGCTATCCGCTGCTCACCATCGTGCTGCGCAGCCTCTCGGAGCCGGAATGGGGCGTGCAGAACTATGCCTGGTTCTTCGGCGCGCCCGTCAATCTCGCGGTGCTCCAGCGCACATTCACCATCTCGGCATGGGTGACGCTGGTCTGCGTGGTTTGCGCTTATCCTTATGCTTACCTCATGACCGCGGTCGGGCCGCGCGTGCGGCTCGTCCTGGTTCTCTGCGTGCTGATCCCATTCTGGGTGAGCGGCGTGGTGCGCACACTCTCCTGGGTGATCCTGCTGCAGGATTCCGGCGTCATCAACTCGCTGCTGAGATCAGCCGGCTTCGCGGGCATCCGGCTGATCCGCACCCAGACGGGCGTGGTGATCGGCATGGCGCAGGTGCTTTTGCCCTTCATGATCCTGCCGCTTTATTCGGTGATGAAAGGCATCGACCTCAGGCTGGTGCAGGCGGCGCGAAGCCTTGGCGCCCGGCCGTCCCGCGCTTTCTTCACAGTCTACCTGCCGCTGTCGCTGCCGGGCGTCTATGCCGGCGCAATCATCGTCTTCATCCTGGCGCTGGGCTTCTACATCACGCCGGCACTGCTCGGCGGGCCGCGCTCGACGATGCTGTCGACACTGGTGCAGACCCAGGTGCTCAGCCTGCTGCAATGGGGACGCGGCGGCGCGATGGGCGTGGTGCTGCTGGTCACGACCTTCCTGTTGCTGGCGCTTGCAGCGCCGGTGATGCGGTCGCGGCACCGGGAGGCGGGGCGGCGCTGATGGAAATGAAGACGCTCACCCGTGTCGTTCTCGGCCTTGTCAGCCTGCTGGTGGCGATCTGGCTGGTGGCGCCGACGCTGGTCGTCGTGCCGATGTCGTTCAACGGCAACAAGTCGCTCTCCTTCCCACCGCAAGGCTTCTCCTGGCAGTGGTACGAGAATTTCGTCACGAATCCAGAATGGTCGACCAGCTTCCTCAATTCCCTGAAGGTCGCCTCGATCGTGGCGGTGCTGGCAACGGTGCTCGGCACGCTGGCCGCCTTCGGGCTCGACCGTATGAAGGCACGGCCTGCCAATTTGCTGCGGATGCTGATGCTGACGCCGATGGTTGTGCCGGGCGTGGTTCTGGCCATCGGCATCTATGCCGTCTATCTCGATGCGCAACTCGTCGGCACGCTGCCCGGCTTCGTGCTCGCCCACACCATCCTGGCGCTGCCCTTCGTGCTGATCGCCGTGTCGGCCAATCTGGAAGTGTTCGACAGGCGGCTGGAGACGGCTGCGGCGAGCCTCGGCGCCGGCGCGCTCACCACGTTCCGGACGGTGACGCTGCCGCTGATCCTGCCCGGCATCCTCTCCGGCCTGCTGTTCGCCTTCGCGACGTCCTTCGACGAGATCATCGTCTCGCTGTTCATCACCAACCCCTATCTCAAGACCCTGCCGGTGCAGATCTTCTCCTCGATCACGCGCGACGCCGACCCGACGGTCGCGGCCGTCGGCACGATCCTTTTGTGCGCCACGACCATCCTGATCGGCGGCGGCATGCTTCTTCTTGGCCGCGAGCGGAAGGGACGCCTATGAACCCAAGACCGGACAATCGCGGCGCGGCGATCGACCTCGAATCCGTCACCAAGGCCTATGGCGCGTTCAAGGCGCTGGACGGCGTGTCGCTCAGGATCGAGCCCGGCGAGTTCATGACGCTGCTTGGGCCGAGCGGCTCCGGCAAGACGACGACGCTCAATGTGATCGCCGGTTTCACGGATGTGTCGAGCGGCAAGCTGCTGGTCGGAGGACAAAGTGTCGTCGGCGTGCCGGCGCACAAACGCAACATCGGCGTCGTCTTCCAGCACTACGCACTGTTTCCGCATATGACGGTTGGCCGCAACGTCGCCTATCCGCTGACGCTGCGCGGCGTTGGCCAGGAGGAACGGAAAAGGCGCGTGGCCAAGGCGCTCGACATGGTCAAGATGGGCGACTTCGCGCATCGCTATCCGAGCGAATTGTCAGGCGGCCAGCAGCAGCGCGTGGCGCTGGCGCGGGCCATCGTGTTCGA
>NZ_RZSV01000510.1:0-474 GCF_004023205.1 Mesorhizobium sp. M1A.F.Ca.IN.020.03.2.1
GACCAAGCGCCCGCCGGTCCACAGCCGCTCGACCGCAACGTGACCGACGAAACACCGCTCGAACCGCTCGTTGAGAACTTCGAACCCAGCGCCTTCAATGTCTCCGAACATGGTGCTTCTCCGCGAAAACCGCCTCATCGATAGCCGGCGCGTTGATCCATTTTCAAGACTTGACCTGCATAAATGTTAGCGATAACATCGGTCGCAATTCAGTCATTTGCTTGGCTTGGGAGGAGGCCAAAAAATGCGGCCCAAGCTCATCGAATTCATCGACATCTCCAAGCGCTTTGGCGGCACCCTGGCGCTGAAGTCGGTCTCGCTCGACATCCATGAGGGCGAGATCGTCGCGCTGCTCGGCGAGAACGGCGCCGGCAAATCCACGCTCATCAAGACGCTCGCCGGCATCCACAAGTGCGACCAGGGCACGATCCGCTTTCGCGGCGAGGATTATCACCATCGCCCGCCCCGCCCCAA
>NZ_RZSV01000511.1:0-474 GCF_004023205.1 Mesorhizobium sp. M1A.F.Ca.IN.020.03.2.1
CACCTGGGTTGTCGAAAAGCACGGCGACTTCCAGCGCCTCTATTACGCGCATCATTTGGGCGGCAACCAGCATGCCCGCGATCGCTTCGCCGGCCATCTCTATTTCGACGATTGCGACCGGTTCTGCGAGCGCTGGGACCAGTCGAGCTTCGATCCCGACTACGAGACGCTGCCGATCGAGTTCTTCCGGCCCCTCGTGCTCGAAGTCTTCGCGCGCAAAGCTTACGACCCGGCCGTGATCCGCGCCGGCGAGCGCGTGCCGCTTTCCGATCCCGAAACAGCCAAGACCAGAACCGGAGCCTGACCATGAGCATCATCAACAAGGCGGCCGCCATCGGCGGCGGCGTCATCGGCGCCGGCTGGGTGGCGCGCCTGCTCTTGAACGGCATCGATGTCTCGATCTTCGATCCCGATCCCGAGGCGTCGCGCAAAGTCGGCGAGGTGATGAAGGGCGCACGCCGCGCTTACAAGCAG
>NZ_RZSV01000512.1:0-464 GCF_004023205.1 Mesorhizobium sp. M1A.F.Ca.IN.020.03.2.1
GTCCTTCACCGTGCGGCCGGCCGCCGTCAGGCTCGCACTGTCGGCCGACACCGAGAAATCCGGCGCCCAGCGCGGACCGCTGGCGGTCAGCGCGAAATTGACCCCGCCGGCAAGCGGCGTGCCCGCCAGCGACGACAGCGCCGATACATCGCCCAGCGTTCCCTTTACGTTTGCCTGGATATCCGAGCCTTGCGCGCTGGCGGTGCCGCTGGCGCTGAGCGAGCCGGAGGTGAGTTCCAGCTCGTTGGCCGCGAAAGCGCCTTCCGGATCCCGGGTCGCGGTAGCCGAGAATTCCACCCGTTCGCCAAGCAGCGAGCTGATCTGCGGCGGCAGCGCCTTCGATACGGCGTCGGCATTCATCTTCAGCGTCATCGACAGGTCGGCGAGCGAGACGCCGGCGGTCAGCGCGGCATTGAGCGCATCGCTGCGCAACGTGCCCTGGTCGACGGTGACGGTGTCGCGGC
>NZ_RZSV01000513.1:0-457 GCF_004023205.1 Mesorhizobium sp. M1A.F.Ca.IN.020.03.2.1
CCCTCCCACCAGTGCTTCGGCAGGACGACCAGATCGCCGATAATCTTGGGCAGCTCGCGGTTGCCCTTCTGGTTGAAATGAAACTCGACCTCGCGGTCGGAAATCGCCACCGCGTCGGTAACGTTCTCGAAATAGCGGTTGTATTGGGGGGCGTTGGCCTTCAGCACCTGGAACGACCAGACCACATCGTCGACGGTGATCGGCTGGCCGTCATGCCATTTCGCTCGCCGGTCGAGCCGGTAGGTCGCAGAGGAATAGTCGGGCGGGTATTTATAGGCCTCGGCAACCAGCGGGTGGCTGACGCTGCCCTCGTCGGTCGCCTGGTCCATCAGCGTGTCGTAGAGCAGGCCGCCGCCGAACCCGGCGAGCCCCGCGGCCGGCGACCCCGGCACGATATAGGGATTGAAGCTGTCGAAAGTGCCGACAACGACGGAGTCGTGGGCGCCACCCTTGGGAG
>NZ_RZSV01000514.1:0-307 GCF_004023205.1 Mesorhizobium sp. M1A.F.Ca.IN.020.03.2.1
TCAATGGCAAGGTCAGGCTTGGCGGCCATGTCAAGGACGGCGCCACGCTGGCGTCGATCATGGCGGTTGCGCAGCAATATGGACCCGATGCCGTCATCAACTCCGTCATCGTCGACGACAGCCAGCAGGTCAATTTGGAAGTGCGCGTGCTGGAAGCCAAGCGCAACACCGGCCGCGACCTCGGCGTGTCGATCAAAAGCAGGAACGGCGATGGCACAACCCGTACCGGTACCGGTGTTGCTGCCGTTGACGAGGACGGTGTCGTGCTCGGACCGGGCGGTCTGCTCAGCGGCCTCCTGTCCAACTC
>NZ_RZSV01000515.1:0-436 GCF_004023205.1 Mesorhizobium sp. M1A.F.Ca.IN.020.03.2.1
GGGTTGAGGGCCAGGGGGACGCAACCGCCAAAGCGGTTCGAGGGCTTCGATCAGCTCGCGAGGGGCAGCCATCGGCCATAAGCTTCCTCCCGGCCTGCTATTGCCAAACGAGAACAGGTTTTTCGGCAAGATTGATCGTCGCGGGCTTGCTGCAGGTCTTGCCCTTGTAGGTCATGCCTTCGCTGACCGGTTTGCCTTCATCATTGAGGCAGACCTCCGTAAGGTCCGGCGTGGTCGTGCAGCCTGAAACGGCGATCAGCGCAAAGGCGGCAACGGCAGATTTCTTCATGCGGAGGAACCTCGATCTTGTTGCGAAACTGTTACTGGTCATATCAAGAGGTTGAATCATCAATCAACCCTGCGCAACTAAAACTCGAAGGTCTTCCCCCTGCTCTGGCTATGCTGATTATCGTGGGTCATCTGCTGGGTGTTGGCC
>NZ_RZSV01000516.1:0-435 GCF_004023205.1 Mesorhizobium sp. M1A.F.Ca.IN.020.03.2.1
GTCTCAGCTGCTCCGCGTGGCGACAAACGTTGCCGCCGCCTTCAGCAAATCCGCCTGCTCGCCATAGGGCTCCAGCAGCGCATGCGCCTGGTCGATCAGGCCGTGGAGCTGCTCGCGCGCCCAATCGGCTCCGTGCAGCGCAGCAAGTGTCGCCTTGCCGGCGGCGGCGTCCTTCTTGGTCGCCTTGCCCATCTGCTTTGCGTCGGCGGTGAGATCGAGCAGGTCGTCGGCTAGCTGGAAGGCAAGACCGATCGCCGAGCCGAACTCCGCCAGCCTTTCACGGTCGACGGCGGATGCGCCGGCGATGATGGCGCCTGCTTCGCAGGCAAAACGGATCAGCGCGCCTGTCTTCATCGCCTGCAGACGGATGATGCCGGCCTCGTCCGGCCGCTTGCGCTCGGCCTCGCGGTCGAGCGTCTGGCCTCCGACCATGCC
>NZ_RZSV01000517.1:0-435 GCF_004023205.1 Mesorhizobium sp. M1A.F.Ca.IN.020.03.2.1
CGGGGAAATTCGATGATCGTTGCAGCTGGCTCGGTTCCAGCGCTCAATGCCCCGGCTCTTCCTCCAGAACACCTGGAGTAAATCGCGCCGGTCAACCGTCTGCCTGCGGTATGAGCATGGATAGAAATGCTCTCTTCCGGGATATCCTGGCCGCCGTGCAGCTTGCTGGGAACGGCGGGCCAGGGGTCAGATAGTTTCGTCATGTCGCTCGAACCTGCCATTGCGGCAAAAAGGTCCGGAACCATCCTTCAAGCTGATGGAATCGCGGATCGCGTGTGCAGGATCGGCATTTCCCGGCTGTTCGCCAGAGGTAGAGCGGTTCGCATTTGGGTTGACTTCTAGCCTGCACCTGGCGCAACGCCGCATGTAGTGCTTGAAGTTGGCGAAGGGTTTCTCGATTGGGTTGAGGTCCGGACTATAGGGGGCAGGAAGGAG
>NZ_RZSV01000518.1:0-426 GCF_004023205.1 Mesorhizobium sp. M1A.F.Ca.IN.020.03.2.1
ATCTCTATAGCAACGTCAAGGAGAAGCGCGAGGTGTTGCAGATGTGGTCAAATCACATCGAATGGCTGATCAAGCAGGCTGCGGATGACGCTCTGGCGGCGTAGCTGCTGGCATGGGCGGAAGATGCGGCGCAACAATCGTCAGAGCCTCATCGAATTGGAGATCATGCTTGACCAGCAAATGCGCGGCCAATGCTTCGATGGCTGACCAGTGATCGAGTACTAGCCGGGCCGTGCGATCTTCGATCCGCCTCCAACGGGGGCGGCGCGGCATCAGGAACCGCAACTCACCATAGATTCGCTTGGCATCCGCGTAGTCGCTGCTCCCCTCATTCCCATCGGACGCATTCATCGCCATATCGCGCGGGTCCAGATAGCCTTCGAATGCGGATTCTGCAAAAGGACCTGCCAGACACGCAACTATCTC
>NZ_RZSV01000519.1:0-426 GCF_004023205.1 Mesorhizobium sp. M1A.F.Ca.IN.020.03.2.1
CGGCGGGTGGCTAATCTCCCCCCTTGCGGGGGAGATGGCCGGCAGGCCAGAGGGGGGTGCTGTCCCGCCAGCCTATCCGCTCTGCTTGTCCTCCACTTTGCCCATTGTACTGCTGTCGTACCTTGAAAGGATTGGCGAGGCTGGCGTTCCTTCACACCCCCCTCTGTCCTGCCGGACATCTCCCCCGCAAGGGGGGAGATTGAGCACTCCGCCGCCGGCGCCTTCATTGTTGCCACTCTCACATCCCCCTCCCGCGATGGCCGTGAAACCGCGCATGATGATGCGCGCAGTAGGAGCGCGTGGCCGACGTCGGCAGGCCGCAGCAGAGCATGTCGGGACCGGGCCGCGCGCCGACGGGATCCTCGTCCGCCTCCTCGCGCAACGCGAGATCGACCGGCGCGCGGCAGCGCTTGAACAGGCAATCAA